>DASQZP010001142.1:0-10643 GCA_035638655.1 Bacteroidales bacterium | reverse complement strand
ACAGAAAAAGATTTTGACTATTTCTTATAAAAAAATTTAATTATGCAAAATGATAAACAACCCGCCTGGTATAAGGAAGCTATTATTTATCAGGTGCATATACAATCTTTCTACGACAGCAATGATGACGGGATCGGTGATTTCAAAGGGCTCACCGAGAAGCTCGATTATATAAAATCGCTGGGTGTAACAGCAGTCTGGCTACTTCCCTTTTATCCCTCTCCGCTAAAAGACGGCGGATACGATATCTCCAACTACAACGCCATCAATCCTATTTACGGCAACCTCGGCGATTTCAAGCGTTTTTTAAAAGCTGCCCGTGAGCGGAATCTTCGCGTTATTACCGAACTGGTGATGAACCATACCTCCAATCAGCATCCCTGGTATCAACGGGCCAGGAAGGCAAAGGAAGGAAGCCCCAAAAGAGATTTTTATGTCTGGAATCCTACTCCTGACAAGTACAACGATGCACGTATCATCTTTCAGGATTTTGAATCATCAAACTGGTCGTGGGACAATGTGGCAAAAGCGTACTACTGGCACCGATTCTACAATCATCAGCCCGATCTGAATTACGATAATCCTGAAGTGCACCAGGCAGTTATTGAAGCGATGGATTTTTGGTTTGATTTGGGGATTGATGGTCTGCGTCTTGATGCAATACCTTATTTGTACGAACGCGAAGGAACCAATTGCGAAAATCTGCCGGAAACACATGCCTTCCTGAAAAAAATCAGGGCACATATTGACAAGAAATATACGGAAAAAATGTTGCTTGCCGAAGCCAATCAATGGACCGAAGATGCAGTTGCATATTTTGGTGATGGTGATGGTGATGAATGCCACATGGCCTTTCATTTCCCGCTTATGCCGCGTATGTTCATGAGCGTGAAGATGGAAGACCGTTTCCCCATCATTGACATACTGGAACAAACGCCGGAAATTCCAAAAAACTGTCACTGGGCACTTTTTCTCCGGAATCATGATGAGCTAACCCTGGAAATGGTTACCGATGAAGAACGTGATTATATGTGGAAAAGTTTTGCCCGCGATCCGCAGCAACGAATTAACCTCGGCATAAGAAGACGGCTCGCACCGCTACTTGAGAACGACCGCACGAGGATTGAACTGATGAATATGTTGCTGTTCTCACTTCCGGGGTCACCGGTTATCTATTATGGTGATGAGCTGGGAATGGGAGATAATTATTACCTTGGCGACCGCGATGGCGTGAGAACCCCCATGCAATGGAGCCCCGATAAAAACGCAGGCTTTTCAAGGGTCAATCCGCAAAAACTATTCCTGCCGATTATCATTGATCCCGAATATCATTACGAAGCGGTAAATGTAGAAAACCAGGACAGGAATCAATCTTCCCTTCTTTGGTGGATGCGCCGGATTATCGGACTAAGGAAAAAATACAAGGCATTCAGTACCGGATCACTCCATTTTATTGATACCGACAACTCAAATATACTATCCTATACCCGAGAGCTCGACGACGAAGTGATGCTGGTGGTGGTAAACCTGTCACGTTATCCGCAGATTGTGCAGCTCGACCTGAGCGATTACAGCGGAAGCATCCCCAGGGAACTTTTCAGTCAGGAAGACTTCCCGGCACTGGACAACGAAGATTACCAGCTATCACTGGGCGGTCATGGCTATTTCTGGTTTCACCTGAAACCTCAGGAAGACTATGTCTCACCTGAAGAAGCTGAAGAAGTACCGGAAATCAAAACCACCATGAGAAAATGGAATACCCTGAGTCCTGAAATTCAGCATTTCCTCACAGAGGAAGTAATAGGGGATTATGTAAAGAAATGCCGGTGGTACAGGGGAAAGACACTAAAAATCCGTGATATTAATATTGCAGATGTCTTTACTATCCAGTCGCAGGGCATCAATACCCACGTATTACTGCTGGAGTTCAATTATACCAAGGCTCCTTCTTACCGATATTTTCTTCCGGTATCAGTTGTCACGGGAGAACTGATGTTTGAACTCCGCAATGACCATCCCAGGAGTGTGTTGTGTGATATTGAACTGCAAAATGAAAAGGGAATTATTTACGACAGCCTTTACAATACCGGGTTCATGGAGAATTTATTCGAGCATATTTATCAAAAGAAGAAAATCAAAGGTAAGTTTGGAGATATAGCTTTTCATTCCTCAACCCTGGTTAAAAAGCTTATCCCAAAATCACAACTGCCTGTGGAAGCCCATTTCCTGGATGCCGAACAATCCAATTCTTCTGTTCTTTTTAACGATACCTTCCTGCTGAAGTTTTACAGGGGAATTGATGAAGGAGTAAACCCGGAGATTGAAATTCTGAAATACCTGACTGAAAAGACACAGTTTACCAATGTAGCCCCGTACGCCGGAGAGATAGAATACCGGTCGGCAAAAACGGCACCCATGTCCATCGGGGTTCTTACACAGTTTATGGAAAATGAGAACGATGCTTTCAGTTATTATCTGAACCGGCTCGATCAGTTTATGGGAAATGTATTGTCGCAACGCAACGAAGCCGGTGGTATTCCTGTTATCAAACCATCCATTATTGATATGAAGGCCTCCGATTTACCGAATGAACTGGAAGACTACATGGGTAGTTTTCCACTGGAAATGACCCGCCTGCTTGGCAAGCGTACGGGTGAAATGCATGTGGCCCTGGCTAAATCAAGCGATAAGAAAGAATTTAAGCCGGAGTCCTTTTCCTTGTTGTACCAAAAAGCACTTTACCAGTCTTTCCGTGGCCTGGTAAAAAAATCCTTCCAGTTGCTGCGGTCACAATTGAAAAAACTACCCGAACATGTCAGGGAGGAAGCTGAAGAGGTGCTGGCAAATGAGGATGTACTGGTAAAATTCCTGGAACGCATTAAGATCGAAAAGGTAAGTTCCCTTAAAACCCGAATACATGGGGATTATCATCTCGGACAGGTGTTGTTCACCGGAAAAGATTTCATCATCATTGACTTTGAAGGAGAACCAGCCAGAAGCCTCAGCGAACGGCAGCTCAAATATTGTCCGTTCCGTGATGTAGCCGGCATGATCCGTTCGTTCCACTATGCTGTTTATACTGTTTTCGATAAATATGTGCAGATACGGCCCGAAGACAAAGAATACCTGGAACCCTGGGTTGAAATATGGTATAAAGGTAACAGCTGGCTGTTCATGGATTCTTATGTGAATGCCGTGAAGGATACAGGCATTGGCGGTGAAAACAAAGAAGATTTAAAGACACTGCTTCAGCTGTTCCTGCTTCAAAAGGCAGTATATGAACTCAGTTATGAACTGAACAACCGCCCCGACTGGGTTATTATTCCCATTCGCGGTATCAATTACTTACTGAAAAGTTTCTTGTAAATAAAAGGCAAAAGAGTTATGAATGCAAAAAAGAATGAAGTAAAAGCTACCAAAATAACAAACGAAGAATTTATTTCTGAATTTGACATATATCTTTTCAGGGAAGGAAACCATTTTTCACTGTATGAAAAACTGGGCTCTCATGTCATCGAGCTCAACGGTAAAAAAGGTACCCACTTCGCTGTCTGGGCTCCCAATGCCAGTCAGGTCTCGGTGATAGGTAACTTCAACTACTGGGATAAAAAGGCCCATCCGCTAAAGAACCGCAATGACGAATCCGGCATCTGGCAGGGATTTATTCCCGGGATAGATAATGGCGAGGTGTACAAATATAATATAGTGTCCGAAGCTAATAATTTTGATGCGGAGAAGATTGATCCGCTCTCCTTCCGTTATGAGATACCACCCAGTACAGCTTCAATTGTATGGGACCTTGCCTACGATTGGGAGGATAAGGAATGGATGAAAACCCGTAAGACAAAAAACGCACTTGACAGTCCGATGGCCGTATATGAAGTACATCCTGCCTCCTGGCGCACAAAGCCTGAGGAAGGTAACCGTTCGCTAACCTACAGGGAAATGGCCGTGGAACTGGTTGAATACTGCAACGAAATGGGATTCACTCATGTGGAATTTATGCCGGTAATGGAGCACCCTTTCAGTGGTTCATGGGGGTATCAGGTACTGGGGTATTTTGCTGCCACGAGCCGGTTTGGAGAGCCACAGGACTTTATGTACCTGGTGGACCACCTGCATCAGAACGGAATTGGTGTGATCCTCGACTGGGTACCCAGTCATTTTCCCGGTGATCCGCACGGACTGGCGATGTATGATGGCACCAATCTGTATGAACACAGTGATCCACGCCAGGGCTTTCATCCCGACTGGAAAAGCTATATCTTTAATTATAACCGCAATGAGGTAAAAGAATTTCTTACCAGCAGCGCCTTATTCTGGTTCGATAAGTATCATATTGATGGCATCAGGGTGGATGCAGTTGCTTCCATGCTGTACCTGGATTATTCCCGAAAGGAAGGAGAATGGATCCCCAATGAATACGGGGGAAGAGAAAATCTCGGCGCCATTAGTTTTATGAAGCAGATGAATGAAATGATTTACCAAAAGTTCCCTGGTGTCCAGACAATTGCAGAGGAATCAACGGCCTGGCCCATGGTAACCCGGCCACTCTACCTGGGCGGTCTGGGATTCGGATTAAAGTGGAACATGGGCTGGATGCACGACACCCTCTCCTACTTTTCGAAAAACCCGGTTTATCGCAAGTATGAGCATAATAAACTCACTTTTGGTATCTGGTATGCCTTCAATGAAAATTTCATGCTGTCGCTCTCGCATGATGAGGTGGTTCACGGAAAGGGATCGCTGATCAACAAGATGACCGGTGATGACTGGCAGCAGTTTGCCAACCTGCGGCTACTCTTTGGATACATGTATACACATCCAGGAAAGAAGCTGTTTTTCATGGGCAGTGAATTTGCACAACGCGGTGAGTGGAGCCATGAACGGTCACTCGACTGGCACCTGCTTGATCATGAACCGCACCGGCAGATGCAAAAATGGATCAAGGATCTCAACCACTATTATAAGAACCATGCCCCTCTTTTTGAGGATGACTTTTCTGCTGAAGGATTTGAATGGCTGGATGCCAATGACTCAGAAAACAGCACATTGTGTTACGCCCGCATTTCACCTGAAACAGGCAATCAGATCATCGTGGCGGGTAATTTCACCCCTGTACCCCGGCATAATTATCGCATCGGTGTACCCGAGGCAGGTTACTGGAGAGAAGCACTCAACAGCGATGCCAAAGAATACGGAGGAAGCGGACAGGGCAACATGGGTGGAGTAAAATCAACACCGGTGCAATCGCATGGTAAGTATAACTCGATCAGTATTACCCTGCCCCCACTGGGAATTGTTGTTTTTGAAAAAGGAACTACCTGACCGGTGCAACATCCAAAACCATGAAGGTGCCGGGTTTCATTTTTGGGCGTCGCTCTCCGGCAGCTAAGGGTTCAAATTCGGCTGTTGGAAGATACAAATGGTGGGTCCTTTGGTCAACGCACATGGTTCTCGCTCCGGCACGAGAGGGAACAGAATTCAGTACTTTAAAGTTATCCCCTGTTTCCTGTACAACTGTAATGGTTCCCTCGCCGTTTGAACTGTATGCTCTTTTTAGTCCTTCATCAAAAGCAGCACCATCAGTACCACTTCCAATAGGCAGAGCGGCTGCAACTTTCCCGGTTTTCAAATCAAAAACAATCATCTTTTTATTTCCGCAAACACTGAATAACCTGTTGTTTTCAAAATCGGCTGCCAGCCCGCTTGGTTCCTCTCCAGGACTTATTGACCACGACTTTTCAACCTTTAATTCCTTTGAGTTGATGCAGGATATCAATGATTTATCTTCAATATTTACATAAATCTTACCTTTTTTATCGGTAACTGAAAATTCAGGTTTACCTTCGAGGTTAATGGTTGCTACCACCTTATTTGTAAGCGCATTAATCACTGTAGCATTTGTGCTTCTCCCGTTAAAAACAAAGACATTATTACTAAAAGGATCATACAGGATTGCATCGGGATTTGCCCCGGTCACTTTTACTTTTTCAATTATTTTAAGTGTGTTTAAATCAATAATAGCAACCACAGAGTCTCTGCCGCTGGATATAAATCCCTTGTTCAGATTTTCAGCCAGTGCAATACCATGAACACCACTTAAATTATCAATGGTTCCCAGCAATGTCCCGTTTTTTGAGTCAACAACCTGTATCATGGTCGAATGGGAAACGTACAAATGACCCTTTGTATCAACTGATATGTAATCCCAGAAACCGTCTCCGGGCAAATGGATTTGATTAATAATTTTGTACTGACTGGAATACTGGCCACTCCCTGGCAGAGAGATTGCCAGCAGCAGGATGAATAAAAAATTTTTCATTTTGATAATTTATTGGTTAGAAAAACTGAAATTACATTATTCCCCGGAAAGATAGACTAAAGTTATGGTTATTTCTACTTTGAACGAGTCATATGGTTACCTTGTTACCTTGTTATCTTGTTACCTCACTATTCTGTCTCTTCCAGAGATTTTTTGCATTTTTCTTTCAATTGACTTATATTTACATACTTAATCATCTTTTATTATTGTATAATGAAACCTGCCGAAAGAAGAAAGGGGGAAAAAGCTAAACAATGGCTAAAGCGCATTGGGCAGGTGGGCTTTATCTTTTTTTTGGTGAAGGGACTGATCTGGTTGGCTGTTTTTTTCTTTGCAGGAAAAGCAATCTTGTAGGGAGTTTTATGATACTATCCGAGGCAGAATAACATGTCACGCCTTCTGGAATGCAATGTGGTAACCGTATAGTTTACAGGTAAATATTTGGTAACATACCATTTTCTGTGCATTTCTGAACTTGTTTCCTTATATTTAATAGAAAAAAAGGAGACAATCATGTACATTTTAATTACAGGAACCAGTTCAGGAATCGGGAATGCCCTTGCACGAGCCTATCTTGACAGGGGGCACGAAGTTTATGGTCTCAGCCGGCGTAAGTTGCCGGAAATGGATAAGTTAAAAGGCTACCATCATCTCCACCAGGATCTGGTGGGTTTTTCAGCCGTTCCGGTTCAACTTCGTAAATTTCTGAAAGATGTGAATAAACTTGACATCGTTATTCTCAATGCGGGGGCATTGCCTACAATCGGTGATATGCAGGAAACGGAGCTGGGCAAACTCAAAAGCCTGATGGACATCAATGTATGGGCTAACAAAGTATTGCTTGATACCCTGTTTGGAGAAGGCAAGAAGATCGGCCAGGTTATTGCCATCTCATCAGGGGCTGCTATCAAAGCCACACGAGGCTGGAACGGTTACTCCATCTCGAAGGCAGCACTTAATATGCTCACAGGTCTGTATGCAACCGAGCAACCGGATACTCATTTTTGTGCCCTGGCGCCCGGCATTATCGATACCGGTATGCAGGCGTTTATTTCTTCACAACCGGATGATGACAGATTTCCCATGCTTAAACGGCTGAAAAATGCGCGCGGCACCGATGAGATGCCTTCACCTGAAGAAGCGTCCGAGACACTGATCAATAGCATTGAAAAAGTAAAAACACTGGCAAGCGGAGCATTTGTGGATGTCAGAGACCTGTAAATGATGACCTGTATGAACAATTTTTAGTGAATGCAGTTTGTATGGTATCATTATTAATCCAAAAATCTTTATTATATGAATTTTTATACCTTCATGCTGCATTTTCACTCCGGTATCAGATGGATACTGGTGATTCTGCTTATCGGAACCCTGCTAAATTCCCTTATCAAATGGAAAGGAAAAATGCCCTTCAACAAACGCGACCACAGTCTGCAATCATTTACAGTTACACTGCTTCACCTGCAGTTCCTGGCAGGTATTATCCTGTATGCCATCAGTCCCATGGTATCTTTTGGCCCGCATATGATGGGAAACAACCTGCAACGTTTTTATACAGTCGAACATGTTTCACTAATGGTGATAGCCATTATCATCATTACTATTGGTCACATCCGGTCAAAAAAGATGGAAGAAAGTGCCCGCAAATTTAAAACTGTGTTTATCTCCTTTCTTATAGGCTTTCTGGTGATCATGATCGCAATACCCTGGCCCTTCCGCCATTTGGGTGCAGGCTGGTTCTGATCAATAATACACTACCTCACAATCGGGATTGGCATTCCTGAAATTATCCAGTGAAAAACCAAAAACCGGCGTATTGAAGCACTTCAATGTCTGCAGGTTTTCCAGGTATTTAACAGGTCCAAGGAAATGTATCCTTGTATTGGAACAATCCAGATAGGTTAAACTATCCAAATCTCTCAGGGCTTTCAGGTTTTTCACCTGGGTACCAGAGATATTAAGTATCTGCAGATTGTTAAGTCCTGACAACGGTTCCAACTCAGAGACCGGTGTTTCAGAACAATTGAAAGAAGAAAGTTCATTGAGCAACGCCACTGGTCCGATATTGGATACCGGATTTCCTGAAATATTCAGGATCTCAAGTCTGAAAAGACTATCCAGCGGGCTCAGGTCACTGATCTTTGTTTCAGTAAATTTCAACTCCCGAAGCAACTTTAATTGTCTGACAGGTTCCAGTGATTTGATACGGTAATTATTGGTGAAATACAACGTATGCATCTGGGAGATTCTGTGCAGTTGTTCATTATCAGGAGCACCCTGAAAGCCTGCCTGCATTTCGAGTATTTCGTGCCAGTCGGGGGTCAGGCTGTTCCACCATTGCCTGAGTGCTTCTGCATGGTACAACACCAGTACATTTGGATGGTTGTCCAGAAATGTAAGAATACTGTCCTCTTCGACATCAGCATGATCAATATTGACTGTCTCAAGGGAAGGGATGCTGCTGAGAGAAGAGATTCCACTTACCTTTGTGAACGAAGCATCGATATTTTTAAGCGATCGTACTCTTCTCAAAGCTTCAAGGAAATTAACAGGTGTATGACTGATATTTAACTCCTGAAGCGATTGTGACTGTGCCAGTGGTGACAGGTCTTCTACGGCGGTATATGATACGTCCAGTTTTATCAGTTCATTCATGTTGCTTACGGCAGACAGATCCTTCACCAAAGTGTGAGACAAATTAAGCTGCTTCAGGTTAACAAGCTGCCCCAGCGGAGCAATATCGCCAATCGATTTAATACCACTCAAATCCAATTCAGCGAGATTCATCAATTGATGCAATTGTTCGGTACCTGGTTTGCCTGTGAATGACATTTTTTTAATAAACAGCTGTTGCCAGGCAGGATCCAGGTTGTTCCACCAGGATTCAAGAGTTTCCGATTCAAAAATTACCAGTACCCCCGGATGTTGTTGCATAAACTTGTTTGCAGCTACCTTTTCAATCAATGTATTGTCACAATATATTTTCTGCAGATCAGGCAGCATGCCAAGAGGGCTTAGATCCGAAACATTGGAATTGTTGAATGAGATCATGGCAAGATTTACCAGGTTGTTTAAGGGAGTAAGGTCGGACACACCGGTATAATTGAAATCAAGGACTCTCAGGTTAATCAGACTGTTTAGTGGTTCAAGTGTATGAACGCGGGTATGGGATATATCGAGCTTCTCCAGTTTAAAGAGATGGCTTAAAGGATCAAGAGAATCAATATGGGTGTTGGATACATTGAGCGCTTTGAGTGAATCAATACCAGCCAGAGGATTGAGGTCACCCACATGTGTATCGTTGCAACTGAGTATTTCCAGTGAAGTGAAATTGCGAACAGGAGCAAGATCGCTTATGTAAGTACCCCCGCAATCCAGTTCCCTCAGGTTTTGGGCATACCGCATCGGATCCAGACTGGTAACGGAAGTATTTTCACAATTCAGCACTTCCAGGTCAGACAGGTTCCTTAACGGAAATAAACTACTGATGTAAGTACCGGAGCAATCAATTTTTCTTAGTTTGGTGAGCCTGTTAAGTGGTTCCAGTGTTTGAACTGAATTATTACCTGAAATATCGATCTCATCCAGACCAATAATTCGTTTTACCTCTTCATAAGTAACCGAATCACTCAATGGTTCGTAACGGCCAAATATATTCTTCCAAACTTCAGGCACACTCTCCCACCACGACAATACCTCATCCATTTCATTAGGCCTTGTGGTATAGATACTGGCGATTTTCAGATCCCTGCTTTCCGGATTGACATTGATTTCAATAAAGCGTTCCCGGTTAGAATTTACCTTCCTGCCTTTCACTGTCACTCCTTCCATGTGCCGGTTGAGTGTCACTTTCAGGTACAACTGATTATTTAAAGTCAGGGCATGCGTAATGTCTTCAATATTAAATTCAAAATGCACATATTTGAAAAAGAAATCAATGTCTTTCAAATAAGCCTGCACATCCTTATTTATGGGAACTTCCCTGTTTTCATCCAGGTCATCTTCGATTTGTACCTCATCGTCCTGAAACATCTTGAGGTAACTCTGGTTGATGATAATATCCTTTTCATTGTTGGGCGAGGTAGAATCACCCAGGAAATTCAGCGTTCCTTCCAGGTATTTTACTAACTGCCGTGCTCTGTTGGTGTAGGATGAAATATCGGCAGTGTCAGGTTCTTCCTGGGCATAAACTGTCTGAAATGTAAATGAAACTAAAGAGAGAACCAGTAATACTATATAAAAGAGCTGCTTTTTATTCATTGCTTATTAGATTGATAAATTGTTCTTTTTCGTTACCCGTTGTTTTATGAAGATCAGA
>DASQZP010001141.1:0-2025 GCA_035638655.1 Bacteroidales bacterium | reverse complement strand
AATTATTGAAAGAATCGGTACTTTTAATAAAGCTATCCGCGTAGGCGGATTTAGTTCAACAATGTGTATAGTGCATAAGAGTTTCAGCGGTTTTCGAGCGATATTACCCTCATTATTTTGGGGTGGTAACTTGATAGGTTTATGCTCCGCAATCCCTTACGACACCATACACTCAACGTTGTCGGTAATTAACAAGAAAAAATATAATGCTAAAAAATAAATAAATTTGAAATGAAGAAAAAAATAAATTTAGGCAACTATAAATTAGAAATCTCATTAAGTCGTAAAGCTACATATTCCGATGATACCCTGTTGCTTCATTCTGTGAATCGTCCCTAAAATTATTATTCACTCTTGAATAACTTAATTCAATATTAATTGTTTCGTATTGTGAGCAATCCATCAAAATTAATTGCTGGAAAAGCTTGTTAATTAACAAGATGGAAAAGAAACATATTAAAACAGTTGTCATTGGAGCCGGACAATCTGGCTTAGCAGTGGCCTATTATTTAAAAAAAAATAATGAAGAATTCGTACTACTGGATTCGCGAGAAAATGTAGGTAATTCATGGCGAGAACGATGGGATTCCTTGCGACTTTTTACACCCTCACAGTATGATGGCCTTCCGGGCTTTAAATACCCTGCAGCCAGAGGCACTCTTCCTGCCAAGGAAGAAATAGCAGATTATCTATCGCGTTATGCGAAAAAATTTTCACTACCTATTGAATTGAATACGAAAGTTTTGGAACTCAATAATACTGAGGATGACTACGAAATAATAACTTCCAAAGGAAAAATTTATGCAAATAATGTGGTTGTTGCCACAGGCACAAATCCCAGTCCTTATATACCCTCTTTTGCCTCGGAACTTAATGAGAATATTGTTCAGATACACTCATCAAAATACAAAAATCCTCACTCATTTCCAGCATCGAATACCCTGGTTGTTGGAGCAGGAACATCTGGTGTTGAAATAGCGGTTGAACTCTCAAAAACTCGTCCAACAATGCTTTCCGGAAAACCTACACCCCATATCCCAGATTTTATTTTTCGCTATTTCGGAAGGCTGTACTGGTTGTTTGCCTACTATGTTTTAACCGTTAAAACACCCATTGGTCGCAAAGTCAAATCTATAGTCACTACTAGTGGTGGCCCACTTATTAGTGTATCCATGAATGAGGTGAAGGAAGCAAAGGTTGAACAATTACCTCGATTAAAAGGAGTAGAAAACGGATTACCCCTCCTGGAAAATGGCCATATAGTATCCGTATCATCAATTATTTGGGCAACTGGGTTTAAACCCGACTTTTCATGGATAAAATTTGATGTGACAGGTGAAAATGGCTGGCCGAAAACGAATCGTGGTATCGCCGAAGAATTTGAAGGACTCTATTTTGCAGGAATGATTTTCCAATTTGGATTAACATCAGGCCTAGTTGGCGGGGTTGGCAGAGATGCAGCATTTGTTGTAAATCACCTTCACAAAAGATACAAGAAATGAAAAGAGAAAAGTTCATTTTAATAAGTCTTGTCATGATTCCATTGGTTTCGTTTGCTAAACTAACAACCAAAATTATGACGAGAACAAATAAAGGGTTCAAAGTAAATTCAGGTGAAGCAAGGTATGGTAAACACTATAAAATGAAGGGTGTGACATTAAATGTTTTAGATATTAAGATATCATCACATGATACCGATGGTGACATAGCTGTTTTTGAACAAAATGGATTTACACCAAAAGGGGGACCTCCTTTACATATTCATCTTTATCAGGATGAGTTTTTTTACATTATTGAAGGAGAATATCTTTTTCAAGTTGCTGATGAAAAATATCAGATGAAGCCTGGTGATACTATTTTTCTGCCAAGAAACGTACAACATGCTTTTATGCAACTAACAGAAAGGGGTAAGGTGATTGTTTCATACATGCCAGCCGGAAAAATGGAGGATTTTTTTAAAATTACAGACGCCTGGACTTCTCCACCTTCATTAATTGAAATAGAAAAGGCATTTGAAGACCATGA
>DASQZP010001140.1:0-3594 GCA_035638655.1 Bacteroidales bacterium | reverse complement strand
CTTTTGTACCTTTTGATGTCCTTTTCCTGCTGGTCCACGTTGGCTTCGGCCACCATCACCGAGGCTGCAATAGTTTCATCTTCCACCTTCGCAATCACCTCCCCTTTCTTCACATAATCGCCCAGGTCCTTGTACAGGTGAATAACCTTACCCTGCGTTTCAGAAACCACGGTTAGCTGCTGATTGGCCTGCAGCGTGCCGTTCGACTGCACCTGCCTTTCCAGCTTCATCATTTTTGCTTTTTTTACTTTTACAGGAATGGCTTCCACCTTTTTCTGCGCAAAAGCCACCTGGCTTTCAAGATTGCTCTTGTTCTCACTGAGCTTCCAGTAAATCCCTCCGGCTGCAATCACTACAATAACTACGAGCCATATCACTTGTCTGGTTTTCATATCTTTTTATCGTGTTTTTTATTTTGAACTAATGATTTTCTGAAGATTTCCGGTTGATTTTTTCATGTCCAGCCGGGCGATCTGATACCTCAGCACCTGCTGGTGATAAAGGCTTTCTGCCTCAAGCATTGAAGACTCAACACTCAGCAGGTCGGTAAGCGAAGACATGCCTTCATGAAAGCTCAGCTGCACCTGCTGGTAGACGTTCCGGGCCAGTGCAACATTTTCCTCCTGGGCCTGTAGGGCATCCCAGGCAGAAACCAACGAATTGGCCGCATGCTGATACCCGGTACCCAGCTGCTTCTTATGCAGATCAACATCTTCCTGCACTTCCTGCAATTGTATCTTTGCCTGCATCACCTTGCTGTGCCGCATAAAAGAACTGAAAATGGGAACGGTGGCTTTGACGCCAACAGTGGTTACCCCGGAGAGGTTGAGATTGGCATTTGTTGAATAACTGCTGAAGTTATACTGCCCGAATACAGCAAGATTGGGATAGTAATCAGCCTGACCGGATTTGACCTTTAGCTGTGCCATTTCCTCCTGTTTCTTCAGCAACTGAAAATCGGGCAGGTCCTCAACATTAAACCTGGATACTTCCGGAGACTGCAGTTCACCGTTATTCGAAACTGTATCTACCATAAAAGCCGAATCCGTGGGAATCCCGCACACAATTTTCAGCATGCGTTCCCGGATGTCAATGGCATCCTTCAGCGATTCCTTATTGGTACGCAGGTTGGCAATTTTCACCTGTACCCGTTGCACATCAGTCTGTTTGGCCAGGTCGTTCTCGTACTGCAGGGTGAGTACAGTATCAATCTTTTTCAGATTCTGAATATTCTCATCCAGGATCTTCAGGGTGGCATAGTGATTCTTTAGCTGGTAATAAAGCGTAGCCACATCATAGATCACCTCATCCTCGGTTTTTTGCCGCATCACATCGTAGAGTTCGCCGGCCTTATTCGCCTGTCTGATCCCTTCAATATAAGACTGGCTGTACACCAGCTGACTGGCCGTTACACCGGCTGAAGCTGTATACAGCCTGTCGATCCCCTGTAACTGCTGTAAGATAGGCAGCAGATCCTGCGGCAAAGAAGAGGCAAAATCCGATGGGATATTGATCTGCGGGATACCCATCATGCTATAGTTGATCTTACCATCCACCTGGGGCAACCCGTGAGCAACCGCTTCCTTCTTCATATACTCACTCTCCGTCTGCTTCAGGGCAGCTTTCTTAACCTCCGCGTTATTGGCCACTGCACTGTTGAGCAATTTCTGCAGGTCTAAGGTTTCCTGTGCCTCTCCGTTCAAGATGCTGAAGAAGAAACCTGCAAAAATCAAAATCCATAATCGTTTCATACACATTGCTCAGTTTAAAATTATCTGTTTGGTTCTTTGTTACACGAATTTTATAATCAAAAAAACTAATCGAGACTGCGTTCCCTGAATTTTTCAAGGCCTTCGATGAATATCCGGGTACCCTCCAGTACTTTTTTCAGTAACCGGGAATTTCTTGAATCCTTATTTTTCTTCAGGCTCAGGATGCGTTCAGTAAAATCGGCATAAGCCCTGAATTTCTTCTCCGTATCTTCCACGAGCACATTCACGTCGGACGGCAGGATACGGAAGTACCGTTTACGGTCGCCGGGATAGGTCACATATTCGATGGCATCGCGCAATTCGAGGTTTCTCAGGGCATTGCTGGCCGAGCTCTTGCTGATCTGCATCTCGCACACAATTTCATCGAAGGTATATTCCTCTTTGTCCATCACCATGAGCAAACCCAGGATACGTCCGGCGACCGGCTGATAGCCCTGTTTTTCGAGGTATCTGCCAATTGTTTCGATCAGTTCCCGTTGTTGTTCGAGTTTTTCAGTTTCATTCATGGTAAAAAAATTTTTGGCAAAGATAATTGGTTTTTTTGGTTCGGCAAGTAATGAACTAAATATTTTTTGAGAACCTATGGCTTTATACTCCAATAACTATTAGAATTTTTTAGGAATAAGCCGGTAAGATCCAAAGAAATCCGACTCCACGTCAGCTTTTTTGGAATTTTATTAATCTTCGAAGCCTCATTTAAAATTATATAACACGTTGGAGGTGGCAGGCTTACGTTGTAACTTCCTTTAATTCGCTTTTCAAATGTGTTGTTAAGGTGAATGGTAATACTTTGTGAAGGTGTCGGAAACAATTCAGCCATAATCTTTTGGGCAAGCCAAACAGTTTCATCCTGAAAACGGACATCTAATTTTGTTTCCCCGTTTTCGGTTTGATAGATAATTATTTAGGATTTATTTTCTTCCATTCTGATTTATAAATTTATTTGTGAATCATTATCCCAATTTGCAGGATTGTTTATAATATATTCTGAAATTTTTATATACGATTGTTCATTGCGGATAATGTGTTCGTGGTAATTGCATTGCCATAATTTTTTATTGAATAATTGCCAATTGTTGGTTTTCACCCCACGTATATATTCCACCATTGTAATAGATTCGAATGCCCCCACCATATCACCAACGGTTTTGCCCGTTCCGGACAATTTTAACCATTCGTTTTCAACCATCATTCCGGCATCGTTCAATATCATTTCACCGTTTTTGATTGTACCAAACAAACATGCACGGTTTTGTGTGTTAATGGTTATTGTGGTTTTGTGGTTTATTTTTCAATCCGTCCTTTATATAAATCAGAGATTGGAAAAATTAAGTCATAATCATTCCAGTTTAAATTTCCATCAGTCAATGAAAAATTCGAGAATTTATTTTCATCTAAATATTTTCTAATCGATGGATGAAGTGATTTAGATAAAAATGGCTTGATATCAACAATTTTCTCGTTTCCATCGTTAAATTTTATCCGAATTGCAAAATCAGATAAATATTTAGCAGAATCAATTTTCAACTGGTTAAATCCAGAATCCGAATCTTTATAGTCAACAATTATCCTCATTTCAGTCTTTTTGTAATTCTTTCAAATTCAACATCCTTATGAAAAACAAAATAGCTAATCCATTTTTCAACTATTCAGGAAATCAGTGTTTACTACATTCCCCTGCTCATTCTATATGCCTGTTTGCACTATTGTAAAGTAGTGAAAAATTTTGGTGAAAACAAAATGATGCTGAAAAGAGAGTCTTTAACCGGTTAGTATAAATTGCCAGGAATAAGTCCCAGGTAGTATGGATTTATTCCCAACT
>DASQZP010001139.1:0-3066 GCA_035638655.1 Bacteroidales bacterium | reverse complement strand
GCTTGCGGCTTACTAACAGGCTTGCATCTTCATAGATACCTGATCTAAACGTAAACAATTATTGTATACTAATGCAAGATTTCAACCAGCCTGTGAGAGACTTTCACTCTCTGGATAAAAAATCCACTCATCCCGCTTGATTATCTCAAAATAAATTTGCATTTTTCAGATTTATTCTGAACATGCGGAATGGTGCACTGCTGCTCATGCAGGGCACACACATCGTGTATAGTGCATTTGGCGAATAGTGCTAATTTTGAGGGTATTACATCTAATAAACTTTGTAAGGTTTGACAGGTTTGTGCTTCGAATCGCCAAACGACACCATACACGTAACCGTTGCAGGCAAGCTAAAAAAAGGAGCACGCAGATTCAGATTCAACCATTTTTTGTAAATTAGTGTCAAAATAAAATATTATGATTGAGAATCAGAAGATATTGATTGATTTAAAACAACATTTACAGAAACATTTTGGCGATTCTGTTAAAGATGTTGTATTGTTTGGTTCTCAAGCTCGTGGTGATTCGAGAGAATATTCAGATTATGATATTTTGATTATTTTGGATAAAGATTATTCAGGAAAAGATGAAAACAAAATCCTTGATTTATGTTACGATATTGATATAAAATACAATATACTTTTAGACATACATCTTTTATCGGATAGAGAAATAGAAACTAAAAGAGGGAAACAGCCAATTTTTATTAATGCATTAAAATCTGGATTATACGCATGACAATTGATGATGACTACAAAAAAAGTCTAATACAATATCGATTAGAGGAAGCTAAGGATACGATAGATGATGTCCAACTACTAATTGAGAATGATAGATTGCGTGCAGCCATTAATCGGATTTACTATGGAATGTTTTATTCATTATTGGCACTTGGATTAGCACATGGATTTGAGACCTCAAAACATCCTCAATTGATAGGTTGGTTTAACAAGAATTTTATCTATAGCAAAAAGATTGAGTCCGAGTATGGTAAAATGATTAATAAAGCATATAACCGTCGAACTAAGGGTAGTAGGATACGGAAAACTAACAGCAATTGAATTGTATTCGAAAAAGCTATTCTCAGTTTAATTTCATATATTTGACTATTCGTAATTCGCGAATCGCGAATTTAAAATATTGAATATGAAAAAGCATAATGGGATGCGACCCCAAGACATCGTAGTTTTATTGAAAATCATAGCCTTAAAGCATGATGATTGGTATAACTCCGATTTAGCTCAAGCATTAAAAATCAGTCCGTCTGAAATATCAGAGGTATTGAATAGATGCAAGTTTGCTGGCTTGATTGATTCAAAAAAGAGAAAAGTAAATATTAATTCCTTCATCGAATTTTTAATTTTCGGTCTTCGATATGTATTTCCTACACAACCAGGTGCAATTGTAAAAGGAATTCCGACTGCACATTCAGCATCGCCAATCAAAGACCATATTTCAAGCGGTGCTGATGTTTATGTTTGGTCAAGTGCTAAAGGAACTCATCGAGGACAAGCCATTGAACCCCTCTTTAAATCTATCCCACAAATTGTACAAGAAGACAAATTATTCTATGAACTGTTGGTTATTGTTGACACAATTCGGGTAGGAAAAGTCAGAGAAATAAATATTGCAAAAGAAGAACTTGAAAAAAGATTAAAGCATGCCTAGTACAAATATTTCGATGCTACAAACAGTAGCAAATGGTTTGGGTAATTTAAAAGACAAAATGGTATTTGTGGGAGGTGCTGTTGCAGAATTGTACGCAAGTAATCCTGAATTATCTGATATCAGACCAACGCTTGACGTTGATTGTGTAATAGAACTAAGTTCAAAAACTGCTCATGCAAAATTAGAAGATAATTTAAGAGCCTTAGGTTTTGCAAACGACACCTCAAAAGAAGCTCCAATTTGCAGATGGATTTATCAGGATATTTTAGTTGATGTTATGCCCTCTGATTCTGATGTACTTGGTTTTAGCAATAGATGGTACGAGGAAGGGATTGAAAATAAGATTTCTAAAACACTTCCAGATGGGACAGAAATTTTTGTATTTCCTCCTGAATATTATTTAGCAGCTAAAATTGAAGCCCATAAAGGACGTGGTGGTAATGATTTACGACAAAGTCATGATTTTGAAGACATCATTTACATTCTGGATAATTGCTCAGAACTACTCGAAAATATAGCCAATTCAAATGAAAGCGTAAAAGCATATTTAAAGGAAGAATGTTTCAACCTATTAAAAAATGACGGATTAACCGAAGGTATAGAAAGTGCTTTGCCTTATGGTTCAGAAGAGGAAGCTACTGAAATTATAATGGAACTCATTCAAAACATAGCAGATATTGAATAATGGAGAAAGGTAAAGAAACATATAAATTACCTGAGGGGTGGACAAATGCAAGATAGGTTTAATTTTTCCAGCCATTTGAAAACAGTTTTTACGATTAATAAATCGCTAAGGAATTAAAACCTATCGAATTTACCAGGGGGGTCAACATGCTCCGAAATAGAGGCGGCGGCGGCCCGGCAATCGTCAAATTGAAGAATCTAATTATTTTTCTTCTTTCAGGGGGTCAATATCTGCCGGAATGACAGTATACATATGGAACAAATTCTAAAAAAATAATTGATTTTTGTTCCGGAGTGGAGGGGTCAGTATGCTCCGAAATATCCATGTGATAGGCGAAAAATATTTCGAATCCCATAAAAGCGAGAGATAAAATGTTTAGAAAATTATTGTCAAAAAAATAAACATTTATCAAAAACACGATTAAAAAGGCCATCTCGCATAAAATTAAAATAATTAAGTAGTGTTCCATAACGATAGGTCTTGCGTAATATACGAAAAATGATGAAAGATGATAAATGATACAGGTAATTCAGATGCTTACATAAACAT
The DNA here is from genome assembly GCA_035638655.1 of Bacteroidales bacterium. GTDB lineage: Bacteria > Bacteroidota > Bacteroidia > Bacteroidales > DASQZP01 > DASQZP01. The sequence continues at coordinate 164 of DASQZP010001139.1, read as the reverse complement.
CTAATAAAATGGGACTAATAAATTCATATTCAGTAATTTTTGGGTATTCATAGGGTGATTTACCTTTATCCTGTCAGGTATAGGAATATTTATTTATAATAATTCAAATAAACATCTTTTCTGAATTTTTGAATTTTCCGGACATAATTTTTTGCCATAAAGAT
>DASQZP010001138.1:0-2024 GCA_035638655.1 Bacteroidales bacterium | reverse complement strand
TTGACTGTTTAGAAGATACAGAATCAGAGGCTACTTAACCCGCGCATTAAGCGGACACACCTCGCCAGGAATTGACAACTTTCTGGCTTTTTAGCTCATCGTTCATTATTTATCAACTCAACATTTGTTCGCGTGCAGCTTATGCGCAGGGTCGTTATATTGCTGGAAATTCTAAAAGTTATTTATCCCATAAATCTAAGTTTTTAGAAATCCTATTGGGTACCAAATTTTAAGAGTATCGTAAATAAATCTTAACATGTAATAAAATAGGAAAGGTATTACAATTTTGGACTGTTCATTTTTCTAAAATCCCGGGGTGTACAGTCATTTATTTTTTTAAAAGTAGCGTTAAACCAGCTAATGGAATTAAAGCCGCATTCGTATGCAATTGTAGTTATTTTGGCGTCTGTAGTCATCAGTTTCCTTTGTGCATAAGCAATTCTCTCTTCATTAATAAATTCATTTAACGTACAACCAAATGCTCTCTTAAACAGGGTATTCGCATAATCCGGATGAAGTCCAACAGCTTTTCCTATTTCAGAAACATCAATAGGGTTGAAATAATTTTGAGCAATATATATTGCGATCCTTTCTACATAGCTTATCTCGTTTGATTGAATATGATATTTTTTATCTCGTTTCGTGGATAAGTTATTGATAGCCAATCTGCTTAATCGTGCCTGCATTTCCTGTAAAACTACATCGATTACATCATTATTATTTAAATCCCTAAACCAGTTTTCTAACAAAAATTCATCATAAGATGATGATACCTCAGATCCTTCAAGCATGACATCTCCGTTTAAAACTCTGTCAACAAATGAAGCTGGAAGATTCCACTCAAAAAAGAGTGAAAAGGGAATGGTACAAACGTAGTATGGAGAATTTCCTTCGAAGTGCACAATCTGATGAGGTATGAGTCCCCAAAATGTTGCCAGTCTGTTTTTCGGGATCGTAATTTTACTATCCTGAAAAAGGTATGTTATCGTACCTTTTGGGGAAAAATTTAATTCAATCTCATTATGCCTGTCGGGTTTACTCATAAGACTGGGAGACCAGAGTTCACATGTTAAACCATAAGGTTTAAACACTTCACGGCTCTCATCAAAAGTAGTTAACATCTCGGAATTCATCATATTATTTACTAAATAGAGGTAGAACTAACATTATTTCCAGACATATATTATAGCTAATAATTTTGAGTGAAAAGTTTTTCTTACTATGAATATTCAGAATCGTTTATTTACTTTATTGGCCATTTTTCTATCACCTTTATTTATTTTTGTCCAATCACTTCATGCGCAAAATAAGCCCCAAAAAAAGTTTCGTGGGCAAATTGAACAAAAACAAAGAGTCATAATATTAACGGATATCGGTTCTGATCCGGACGATCAGGAATCCATGGTTCGGTTACTTTTGTACTCCAATGAAATTGATATAGATGGATTGATTGCTACCACATCTGTTTGGCAAGGAACACCACATCCTGAATTAATAAAACATATTATCCAAGCCTACGGAAAAGTTCGGACTAACCTTAATAAAAATGAACCCGGTTACCCCAGTGCGAAATCACTTTTAAACAAGGTATCGCATGGCATTTCAGAACATGGAATGAAAGGAGTCGGCAAGGGAAAAAATTCACCAGGCTCAAACCTGATAATAAAAGTACTTAAAGAAAAAGATAGCCGTCCCTTATGGATATGCGCATGGGGAGGGGTAAATACGCTTGCACAAGCTTTGTATGAAATAAGAAAGACAGAACCAAAAGCTGTTGCTAAAAATTTAATTGCCAAACTCAGGGTATATACCATATCAGACCAGGATAATAGCGGAGTATGGATCAGAAAAAATTTTCCTAACCTGTTTTATATAGTAAGTCCTGGCGATGATTACGGTAGAGCAACATGGAGCGCCATTAATGGGGTTTTTCCGGGAATAGATAACAACGTAATAAGTAACAGCTGGCTGGAAAAACATATTCAACAAGGGCATGGCCCTCTGGGTGCTGTATATCCTGATGT
>DASQZP010001137.1:0-2097 GCA_035638655.1 Bacteroidales bacterium | reverse complement strand
AATGCACTCCTGTTGACAAAATCATAATATCCATTAATTAAGAATGAAAGAGCTGTTGCGTCTCCAGTTGCATCAAAAAAAACTCCCAGCGCACCTATTTTGTCAACGTCATTTGTTTGATAAAATATTTCTCCTTCCACTCTAAATCTATTAACGTCATATCCTAAAGCTGCACCAAAAAACAATCCAGTATCAAATTCAGTGTTGATCGTAACACCCGGGACAGTCGAATCTGTCAAATCGGAATCACTTGCCATAGCAAAACCGAGATTACCACTCACATAAAGCCCCTCAGCACTATAAACGGTTGCCGAAAAAAAGAATGCCAGCACACAAACGAAAATGATTAACAGATTTTTTTTCATATTACCCTCCGATTTTTAGTCTAATCTGTTTGTTTTGAACATAAAATATTGAACTAATTAATGTACATATAAAACATAGAGCAATTTTCATGCCTTGATCAGTCCCATCGTGAGGTCATAAATTTAATACATAAAAATCAACATATTATACATCATTCCATAGTCAAAGATCCGGAAAGTTTCAGTTTTCGTTATAATTTGCCACAATTATTGACATTTTTTTGTCACACTCAAGTTTTTTATAAGGATTAAATTAAAACGAAATCCGACATAGAGGATCAGATAGGATGGCTGGAGTTTATTTTTGGAGGCCGGGTATAGGAATTTTTGTATTACTTCAACTTTTTAATTGAAGTCCACAGAGATTTGATGATTATTTTGTCTGTACCTTAATTTTCGAAAAGTGAGGGTTTAAAAGCGACATCATAAAAAGTACAGATTTCTAGCCAAAACAACAACCTGGAGCCAATTCTTACTGATTACATATATCTTAAAAAATCAAAGGTGATTTCCGAATGTGGTGTGCCGGATTACAAGGAAGAATGGGTAGAAGAACGGATTATGAGAGATTTTCATTCCCCGGCTTACTACAAAAACGATTATGAATGGGACAGAGAACCCTTTCTGGTCAAGACCGTGGTAAAAATTGAAGAGTGGCATTATAATTTCGGCCGAACCCGGTTAATTCATTACCTCAGGTTTAGAAACGGGAGGCTGATAAAAATTACCATCGGTGAACGCGGTTATTAAGGGACGGATAATAACAAAGGAAGAGTCAGATGACCCTACCTTAGTGCCTCAGTTATTGCTTGATGTTCAGTTGTTTACTTCTTGAGCTTCAACAATACCAATCATGGCAGAACCTAAAAGCCAAATTCCAATCGCAAAAGATTTAGCCTCCCTTGTCTCAAAGAATGGATACTTCCTGTTTGAAACAACTCGGGGAATTGTTGCCATTACTTACAAGCTTAACGATATGGCCCAGCTTCGCAAGCGTTTGAAAAATGATTCAGATCCTTTATTTTTTTCGGTCACATTTATAATGTTGTTGTAAGTCCCGAAGCAATTGGGGCTTAGTTGCTCATTTTGGGGATCTTCTTTCCATTGCCCGTCAACCATAAACTTGTATTCGTATTCTCCGGGAGGAATTATTACGTCCCTGACCCACGTCCCGTTTCCATCATTCTTCATAGGGTGGGTTTTCGGATTCCATTTGTTAAACTCCCCTATCAAAAAGACCTCATTGGCATCAGTGTTTTCAAGTGAAAATGTCACCTTCCGCTGTTTAATTCCCTGTCTTGTTTTGATTTTTGCCATCTAATACCTCCTTAAATGATACTGATTGATTCAAAAACATAAAATCCGTCTGTCTATCTATTAGATTAGCAAATCAACTTATCGGATCCAGGAAGATATACACTATATTTATTATAGTATATTTCTTAGGTCGAGCTATACTAACCACCTATTGAAATTGCATAAGATAATATATATTGTATGTCAAGCAAAAAATAATCAATATATGGTGTAGAAATCTATTTTTTTATTGGAAAGATTCTAGGGGTTAATTGTGATCAGATGATGGAATTTGTTTCAAAAAACGAAAAAGGCAAACCCAGTGAAATGAATTTGCCCCTTATGAAAAAACGATATCACAAAGATTTTGAAGCCTCAAAAACCTGCCATTTATAACCGAAATCATAAAAAAATACAGATATCATATTTTTATAGT
>DASQZP010001136.1:0-2356 GCA_035638655.1 Bacteroidales bacterium | reverse complement strand
GCACATCCTGTTATATTATGGAACGTGTTATAAAAACTCTTTTTGTCCTTATCGTACATACTAAAATCATTATAGAAATTAAGACTTGTAACAGGTCCCCAATTCACAGGCACTTTATAAGCGAGCCCAACTGCATAAATATTACCTTTGGCAGCAACTTCATAGGGGAAGTCATAGGCTCCCATAACAACTCTGTCGTTGGGTATACCGGGTAGCGTTTTGGGATTTTGAGCCATACGTATAGCTCCAAGCTGAACATTAAATCGTCCATAATTGCCATTCATATTTAATGCCCATGCGTTGTGATTTCCCATTTCATCCAGTTTGTCATTATATAACTGACCATATTGGCCAGAAAAGCTTAGCTTTGTACTTCCCAGATCACCGTGATTAATCGTATAAGCCACTTTCAAATCAAATTGATTAACCTCCCTGTTATTGGATTTCATTCCTGATAATCCATCATCAGGAACAACATCATAGGAATAGCGTGAACTGGCTAACGATTTTCCGGTATAATTACCGCCTGAGTTTTTATAAAAAGCTACATTAAAAGTCCACGGACCCTGATTCCTGATATATTTTATACCGGCATCATAGTTATCTTCCAAGCCTACATAGTAACTTATAGAAAAAAACCAGTTATGTGATGCGTAAGGCTGAATGTTAAATGGTACTTGAGATATACCTATTTGCATGCGGTTATTTTTATTGAAATCGTATTCAACATAACCGTCATGCAACATATTATATCCGGCATAAAAACGATATTCAGCCGATAATTTTAATCCTTTATATTTACCATCGATATTAAAACGAAATGTATCCAACAGAAATTCCCCACCCTGGGCATTATCTATTTTGGCATAACGTTCATCTTTCCAACTCATTAAACGATAATTGAATCGGAGTGCACCGCCGACATGAAATGTGGGGTCTTTATCCTTATCCTTATCTTTACCTCCACCTCCCGACAAATAAGCGGCTTTTGATAATGTTGGTAGTAAAAAAAGTGAGATTAAAATAAGAATGGAGTAAGTGTGAAAATGATGATTATAGTATTTGTATGTACCAGTTTTATGTCTTGTTCTATTCAAACCTTATTTTTTTTAATTAGTTTATAATTAAACATTTCATTTATGTGATGAATAATTAGATGCCAATGAATCACATTGTGTTAGTGAAATAAATAGAGTGTGATATCTATGATGCACTAATGTATTTTCCAGGATTAATTACTCTAATTATTGCAACCTAAGACCGGTATATCTCAACACGATTTCACTATAATAAATATATAGTACCACACATAATAAATTCTATAATTAGAGTAGAATACATGAAATCCTCTATAATTGACATTTAATAAAGGTAATGAATAGCTGGCTCTAAATCACATTGTTTATTGATAATAAGATAATTAGATGAATAATATAGCTATACGTTGAATTATTGTTGAGTATTTTATCTATTAATTTTTTTATAAATTTATAAACGATTGTATGGATTGTTTTATATTTGAATTATTGATTTATTTCATGAGATTATTAAATCAAAGTTAATGTTGAATTCAGGGAAGGCTTTGCAAAACCGTCTTTTGGCCCAATATCTGCGTTATCGGATTTTTAAAAATCTTCACATATGATCAATATGCTGTGATTTTAAAATTCCTGGTTTTGCAAAGCCTTATCAGGGTATAATATATTGAGTGAATAAAAAAAGGCGTGCCATTTCAGCACGCCTTACTCAAATATATAGTAACTATGGATATCAAAAAATCATACCGTTTTAAGCATACGATCCAATATTTTTTCAAGGCTTTCTAACGTAAAATCTATTTCTTCTTTGGTATTATCTTTACCCAGACTAAAACGCACACTCGACTTGGCCGTTTTCTCATCTCTTCCAATTCCTGTTAATACATGAGATGGTTCTATTGCTCCCGAAGTGCATGCAGATCCATTAGAACAGCATATACCGTCAATATCCAGGTTCAGCAGTAACATTTCACCATCAAGTGCTTTGTTTCCCTCTAATTCAAATGAGATATTAATGATATTATAGAGGCCAAGATCAGGATCGCTGTTGAATGTTACCAAACCGGGAAACTTTTCTTTGAGGTTGTTATAAAAATATTTTTGAAGAGATGATATATGACCCCGGTTTTGGTCCATTTCTTCATAAGCCAGTTCAATTGCTTTGGCCAGCCCGATGATCCCAGGGACGTTTAAGGTGCCGCCTCTTCTTTTACGTTCCTGTGAACCGCCTTCCATAAACGGTACCATTTGTGCGCCGTTACGAACATAAAGCAAACCGACCCCTTTGGGCCCGTATAATTTATGGGCGCTGATACTCA
>DASQZP010001135.1:0-5322 GCA_035638655.1 Bacteroidales bacterium | reverse complement strand
CTGCGAAAGATTCAACGTCAGCAAATATGTTTTTCTCTCCCGTACTCAGATTATAAATAAACAGAGAGTCATGCGGATAATCCTTCTTATTTTTTTTCTCTTTCCGGGCCTGACGGATCAATTGTTCAGGAGGCGCTATTTTGCCGACAAGAAATTTTGAACCGTCCGTAACCTTTACTTCATAAGCCCGGGGAATCGTATCAGAAGAGCCGTATTTCACATTGTAAATGCAATATAAACCATCCCCTTTCCCGGGAATTACATTATACCCTATATAATTGCCATCATCTGTGATCATAACATGTCCGGCATGCTTCCAGTCATTGTATATTTTATGATCCATTGGAATTTTATGCTGCCCGTAGGCCTGGTATCCGAAAATGACGCTTACTGCAATTAACAGCAGGCTTTTAAATTTATTCATAGCTGAAACACTCAAAAATTTAATTATTCTGCATGGGAAGTACCATGCAGGTTACCGGAATGTTAAATGTAAAAAAAAACGGAACATGTTAATAGCTGAAGTTGAAATGATTCTGTGCGAAATTAAAAAAAAAGTAACTATTTACCAGGGTATACCACTGTCTTAAGTTTTAAATATTCACTTCTATGGCATCGCAAGCTGAATTAAGGAGCTCCCTTTCCTGATTGCTTTTCGATGTCTCTTTCGGCCAGATTATTTGCAAAAGGCACTTCCTGGTTGAAGGCGAATGCAAGTACAACATCTTTTTCCCGGATCAGACGTTCTACAAGATTCCTTCCCTTGGTTCGTTTAAATCAGCCACTCTGGCCCGGCGTTCTTTTTGGCGGGGGTTCGGCTTTTTCTCCCCTGGTACAGATTTTTCATGCTGGCATGTAACATGCTCAAGCATTTCCTGAGCCAGATATTTTCTGTTTGCCATGTACATTTTTTCCGGCTAGTATAACTGCCAGGATTTTAGATGGATTTGCTGAGGCGGATACGATACATTAACATAACTAAGGGATACAAGTAGAAATCAAAACTTGAAAATTATACCGGCAGTGTTTATTATGGAACGAAGTTATGCCGGCCGGACTCCTCCTACAAGTTTTTGGCAGGGTTTAAATCGGAATAAACACCTTAAAAAGTTGCAGAGTATGCCGGAAGCGGTAGCAGTATATCATCGGAAGGGATGGCAGGAATTGCTCCGGAATATCTGGAGTAGAAGGCAGACTGAATATTTAACATTTATCCAGTCTGCCAAATTGATGGATTTAATTTTTTATGAAATTGTAGGATTCTGCATTATCACCTTCATTGATGATTAGAATGTAAGAACCGGATTTCAAATTCGATACATTAATGGTTGTTGAAAATGTTTCAGAACCAAAATTCTCAACGTAATAGATCGTCCCCATGCTATCAACAATTTTAACTGAATGTATCATAGTTTGGCTACCAGTGCTATCGGTATCCAGACTCAGTGATAGACTATTATTTTGTGAAATCGTTAATTCTGAACTAACCGGGTTCGGATAAATTGTAAAAGACAAGACATTAACCGAAGCTGGCTGGGGAACAATACCTCCTCCACCTCCACAATCTTTTACTTCTAGAAATTTAGAATACTGAGGTGTACTTCCACACTCGTTTACTCCTGCTACTTTTACATTGGTCGTATAAGGGAATCTCGTTAGAGTGGTAAAATGTACTTCTGAAGCAATGGAATTATACTCAGTATATGAGTAAATATTATCCCAATCATAATGTACTCCTGAAATTGGCGGGGATTCAGGCGCAACTTGAGCAATAACCTCCTGATTTAGACAAGGATTATATGGCGTAAGAAAGATATTTGTTGGTGTAACAGGATGACCTGACCAGACAGATTTTTGATTTAAAGCATATTCGACACCTGTTGGAGAAACAATTGTGGCATCAATTGAAGCTGGTCCATCATTGTGAGCAACGAATACGGCCGTAATACCTGAGGAGGACATCAAAGTTATATTTGGACTATGACTCCAATCAACTGAATATCCTGTTGTCAAATTTGGAATGGTGTAAGTATAATAACCAGTGTGCGAATAACAAATCAAAGAAGGACCTGATATTGAAGGTAATGCATCTGTTTTGAAACTTGAAATCGCACTCATTGGGGAAGCTCCTGCTTCATTAAAAGCCTTTACGTAATAGGAATAGGTTGTATTTGGTGTTAAATTTGTGATATTATAGGAGGTTGTTGTAATAGGCGAACTATTTACCTTTGTATTGTTCGATTTATAGACATTATAACTAGTTGCACCATTTGATGAATTCCAGTTTAAAGTAGCAGAACTATACGATACATTTGTAAAATTCAAGTTTTCTGGAGGATTTGGAGTAGTCAAGACTTGATAATTTACTTGAGAATAATTTCCGGCTACATCATATGCCTTGACACTTAAATTTAGTTCTGATGAAGAAGGAAGTGCTGTAAATGTATGACTTGTTCCATCTTTGATAGCAATTGTTTTGCTTTGAGATACACCATTCCCACTAATATTAAGAGTAAAAGATTTTATACCTTCAATTCCTGCATCCGTATTTAAATTTGTATAGTCACTGCATCCAAGATCATGTGCATAAAAATTCACTCTAACAGTACTGTTTGTTGCAGAAGTTGTAGCACCTACGGTTTCCGGGCCAGTTTTATCAACAATAATTATCTGAGTTTTTCCCTGGAATGGATAATTGGTATTAAATCGATCATAAGCATCAAAATTTAAGGGCATCTCGTAATTTCTTTCATCAGCTTGAGCCGGAACAGTTACCTTGATATAAAAAGATTTTGACTGACCTTTAATCAACCCCAAGGTGTCTATGGTATTATCGACATAGGTAACCCAGGAAGAAACTTCTTGCATATCTTGTGTTCGGAGGCCGACATTTATCATTTTGAATGTATCGTTATGTACAGTGATTACTACATCATTATGATCACCGGGCTTAACTGGAGTAAGATAATCTTGATATTTCGCTGAGGCTTCTACTTTCGCCCATATTGGGTCTTGAGCTCTAGTGACAAAACTTGTAAATAATAGCAAAAATGATAGGAAAATAATTAATTGATTTTTCATTATAGATAAAATTTAATAATTGTGCCTACTCTATGAACGCTTTTCGGCTACTGCGCTTATTTTATTTTCCTTTTCTTTGACAATTTATCATATAGATTTTAATAATCTTTCACACATCTAATTGAATACCCATTATTCTTATAGTTACCCCCATAGTAGACCTTCGAACCGCCAGCAAACATATAGAACATAAATCCACCACCTTCATTATATTCCGTTGATGACCACCACAGCCCATCATAACCAATCCAATCCATATTTTCATCCCGATATCGATCCCCTCCGGGTAAGGCTGTAAAACCGCTGCTGTTTGTTGACAGGTAAGGATCATGCCAGTGCAGTTCTCCTGCTTCTTTCAGCTTATCAGCAGCAACCGAATCTCCCCCCAAATAATTAATTAATTCCAGCCATTCACCAAAGGTTGAAACATGCCAGCCTTTTGGAGCAAGGTTTCGATCATCGTTTGTGGCATACCAGTTGTAAAGCCGGCCAAATGTGGCAATCGTATCAGGATTATTGGTATTGTTGTAATTACAGTATGCCCCGTTGTATAAATTCGTCCATTCGTCATTATCTTTCACATTGAGAATTTCATCGCCGTTGCGGTAATGGATGGTCCGTAAATTTTCAGCCATCCATACCAGATTTCCTATTCTAATGGTTTTGTAAATATTGCCATCAACATCTGTTACAGTACCATATTTCTTTTTTGGATTGAAAATGGCACTCGTTTTTCCATTGAGGGGATTATCTGGTACCTCCGGGGAATCCTTTTGGCATCCCGAGGAAATTATTATTGAAACTATAACGATTGATTTTAGAATTCGATTTAACTGTAAATTCATATTGAACAAAATTATTGGTTTTGCCATGATTTCCAGGGAATATTTAATCAGTGAGATAGAAATCAAGGCTTTGAAACTAGAACTACTAACAACTTATCAGATTAATAAGATTGCTTAATCTTTCACACATCTGATTGAGTATCCATTATATTTATCATCCTGGCCTTTAATTAAATGTGAATCATAAAAAATCATATAAAATAGATCTCCTCCAACTCCGTAAAAATCATTTGCAGTCCACCAAATCCCGTAAATACCCATATGAATAAATCCTTTATCCCGCCAGCGTTTCCCGCCTGGTAAAGCAGTGAATCCACTGCGGTTATCAGATTGATAGGCCGCTTCCCAATGATAATTTCCTGCTTCTTTAAGCTTAATTGCGGCAATGGAATCTCCTCCAAGGTTTTCTGCCAACTTAAACCATTCTTCAGTGGTAGCAACATGCCAACCTTCAGGGGCTAGTTTACGGCTGTCTTCCACAGCATAGAAATTATAGAGGCGTCCATACGTGGCAATTGTGTCTAAATTTTCGGTATTATTATAGTTGCAGAATGCACCGGTGGTCAAATCCTCCCACTCGGGACCTTTAACATCAGGTATTTCATCCCCGTTCCTGTAACGGGTGGTCCGGAGGTTTTCTGCCATCCATACCTGGTCACCTATTTTTACGGTCTTGTAGATATTACTATCAATATCGACCACAGTTCCATATTTGATTTTTGAATTAAATCTGGCCGATGTTCTATAATTTAAAGAATCACCAGATGGCGTAATATCATTATCTTTCGTACAACCAGCGCTTATGATTATGCTGGATAAAATAGATATGCCAATAACATATATTCCTTTAAAATTTTCTTTTTTACTCATTACAAATTTAACCTCCATTAATAATATTGCTATTCATTAATTGAAATTAGAATTAAATTATGGTAAAAAAAAATTGACATGATCATTTTTAATATAATAATTATTTAGATATATTCTATATAAGATATAAGTTGAATTTAATCATTTAGTTAATTAATAAAAATTCGTTCTTACCCAACTTGTTTTTTTCATGTGTTTAAAAATATATATCTGATAGTTGGTTTATTCTCTGAAATGATTATTTTATTAATCTGGTAAAAGTTAATTCAAAATGGAAATTCCTTAACGGCAGCATATTTATTTAGACCATTTTTTTGGATTATTTTATCGAGATATCTCAGTTGCTTCATTGTTAGCGAATTATAACAGTTCGTAAAATATTTGATAAAGCCTTCACAATGTTCCTGGATTCTTCTCTTCAGATCGTTGGTAACGCCAAATGGATAACACATTCGTATCCGCCCCAGCAACTACATGTTCCTAAATTAAGCTTTTGTCGTAACTATTTACCAGGGTATACTACCCT
>DASQZP010001134.1:0-4985 GCA_035638655.1 Bacteroidales bacterium | reverse complement strand
AGATAATAATCAAGAACAATAAAACAGAACAGTTATGAACTATAATAATAGAATTTATGGTGCTTCAATCATAAAGGCAGTCAATTCAAACTACAATGCTGATTTCAGTCATCAACCTAGAACGCTTCCGAATGGGGTGGTTTATGCAACCGATAAAGCTTTGAAATATGCGATTAAGAACTATTTAAAAGATTCGTTTTCAATAGAAAAAATTTTTTACTTGAAAAGGTTCAGACTGAATACTGACGACTTTGTTCCATACAGTTTAATGGAAGCTTTTTGTGCTATGTTTCCGGAATTGGCTGAAATTACAGATGCCGGTACTAAAAAAGAGAAAGTAAAGCTTAAAGCAAGTAAAAAGCAGGTTGGTAAAGCCTTATTAGATTGTCTTGATATTAGACTATTTGGAGCTACATTTGCAATGAAGGGTAGTAAAAAAGAAGACAATTTAGCTATTTCTATCCATGGACCAGTTCAAATAAATCATGGGATAAATATTTGGAATGAAAACAACATTTATTCAGAACAAATTATGTCACCGTTCAGAAATCCTGGTGAAAGTAACAAGGGTGAGGAAGAACAAATAAAAGCCGCTACAACTTTAGGTCGACAATCTAAACTTCAAGAAGGACATTATTTACACCATTTCTCAGTTAACCCGAAAAATCTTCAAGATATAACGCAACTTGTTGGAGATGGTGCTAGCTCGTTAACAAATAAAGATATTGATAAATTGAAAGAAGCGTTACTAAGAGGGGTCACCTTATATGATTCAGCTTCAAAAGCAGGTTCTGAAAACGAAGCTTTAATTTGGGTGCAACTCAAATCAGATTCAAAAGCAATAATGCCAAACTTCTCTCAACTAGTTGAAATGAAGGAAGAAAAAGAGAATGGCAAAGTTGTGCTCGATTGTAGTGCTCTTACAAATAAAATCGAAAATATTCATGATGATATTGATGAAATTGAGTTTTATATCAATAAAGATTCAATGGTTTTGGAAAATGCTCCATCTGATACAATAATTGATTTATAAATACTATTTGAAATGGAGAAATTATTATCAATAGATCTGAAAGCTGATTTCGGAATGTTAAAAAAGCCCGATACTAATGAGCCGGTATATCTAACTTTTAATATGCTACATAAGCCGGCTCTTTTAGGAATTTTAGGAGCTATAGTAGGATTTTCAGGTTTTAAAAAACATGGAATATTCCCAGAGTACATGGAAAGGTTGAAAGATTTAAAAGTTGGCATATCTCCATTGGAAACCGAAAAAAAGAAATTTCATGAGAATGGAAATTTTTCAAAAACAATAATTCAATATAATAATTCAACCGGACTTGCAAGTGATGAAGCTGGAGGGAATCTAATTGTTACAGAGCAAACATTAGTATCACCTGCTTATAGATGTTATGTTTTGTTAGATGATTCAAAAAAGGACCATAACAAACTTTTAAATAACTTATACTCTTACAAAGCAGAATTCCTGCCTTATCTTGGTAAAAATGAATTTAGTATTTGGTGGGAAGACACTAAAGAATCTCAATATAACTTATATAAACCAGATAAATCCTTTAGAATAGAATCACTTTTCGTTAAAAGTGATAGTTTAAAGAAGAATACCCAAGAAGTATGGTTTGACTTTGATATGGAAGAGCCGAAAGAAAATAACTTCATTTACTTAGAAAATCTACCGATTGGATATTTAGGCAAACCACTTTTTCAATATGATTATAAAGAGTTCGCTTTTACTAATTTTAAATTGAATAAAGATTTTATGCTTCTTAAAGATTATCCATTATATAAATTAGATAATAATGAGATTATTCAGCTCTTCTGATAGCATTATTAAAGATAGCGAGTTCTTATTTAATAATCTTAATAAAGATTATTGGGCACATATAGAGGGAAAAGAACCTACTGAGAGTTTATTGGAGCATTCTCTTTTAGTAGCGAATTATTTTGAAAAAATTATAACAGATCATGGAATAGAAGTTATAATTGATCAAATAATTCAAAAACTTATCACACAACTAAATTTCGACGATAATGAAAAAGCAGGAAATTATATAAAGGAAATTTTTACAAATAGCATTTTCTTACATGATCTTGGAAAAGTGAATTCTAATTTTCAGGTCATAAAGATGAATAATCCAGCCTTCAAAAAGGTTGATCTGAAAATTAAACATTATCATTCATTTCCCGGAGCATATATATTTGCAGTCTATCATTTAAATAAGATTTTCAATGATAAATCACTTTCTAAATATGAAAAGAACTTTTTAGCTTTTATAGTTTTTTGTTTTACGAATCCTATTATTAAGCATCATTCATCTTATATTGATTTTTATCAAAATTTTAATGATCAGAATATTATACAAGAATGCTCTAACTTCTTAGAACTTTATAATATTCAGGCTAATAAATCTATTAAGTTTAGTATTTTTTCATTTGTGGAAGAGATTAGAAATAGATTTGATGATCATTCTTCAGATGATACATTCCTTTCACTTTTTGTGCTCATCAAATTATCATATTCATTACTTACAGCAAGCGATTTTTATGCGACCAATGAATTTATGGCTAATCTCAAAGTAAATGAATTTGGTCTCCTTGGTAATGATTTGAAAAATAAAGTGAAACAAGATTTCTGGTCTTTAAAAGATTATAATGCTGATTTATCTCAAAATTTTAATTATTACTACGAAAAATCATTTAGTGATCTGCAGATCAGGGATAATGAAAATCTTAATATTTTAAGACAAAAATTAACAGCAGAAGTAATTTCCACTCTTCGTAAAAATCCCAAAAATTACTGGTACTATATCGAAGCACCAACAGGGGCCGGAAAAACTAATTTATCATTGGGTTGTATAGCTGAATTATTAGAAACAGATCTATCATTAAATAAAATATTTTATGTATTCCCTTTTACAACGTTAATCACACAGACATTTGAAGGAATTAAAGAAACTATTGGTCTGACTAATAATGAATTAATGCAACTTCATTCTAAAACTGGTCTTCATAATAAGAATGAGAACGATATTTCCTATGGAAAAGATAAGATGCTTTATTTGGATCACTTATTTGTGAATTATCCTTTTGTTGTTACTTCACATGTTAAGTTTTTTGAGATTATAAAAGGAAATGATAAAGAAAATAACTATCTATTTCATAGACTTTGTAACTCGATTGTAGTTATAGATGAATTACAATCTTACAACCCAAAGCATTGGGATAAAATAGTTTATTTCATTGAACATTATGCTCAATTATTTAATATACGATTCATCATTATGTCTGCTACGCTTCCTAAAATTGATGAACTGAGAAAGTCTATTAATGGTAAATTTATTTCTTTGACACCAAACAAAAATGATTATTTCAAAAATCCCAACTTTGTCAAACGTGTTGATTTTGATTTTTCCTTATTAGATGAACTTAAGCCTTATAAAAAGGATAAGGACTCTTATTTTGATCATTTGGCTAAATTTATTAAATCAAAAGCAGAAGAATATGCTTTAAATAATAAAAACAAGGTTCGGGTATTAGTAGAATTTATTACAAAAAATAGTGCTTCTTCATTTTTTAACCTTATAGAAAAGGGGGATTTATTTGAAAATTATAATATATATATCATATCGGGAGATATTCTTGAACCGAGACGGAAACAGGTAATCTATAATATAAAAAAAAATCTTGATGAAAAAGTAATATTAATATCAACCCAGGTTGTTGAAGCTGGAGTTGATATTGATATGGATATAGGTTTTAAAAATAAGGCCCTCTTGGATAGTGATGAGCAATTAGCTGGTCGTATTAATAGAAATGCATCTAAAAAAGATTGCAAGGTATTTCTGTTCGATTTAGATAGCGCTAAAACTATCTATGGAAAAGATGAAAGATATAAACAACAACAAAAAGATGAATATTTAGAAAAAAACTGGAAATCTATTTTGATCAATAAAACATTTCATGAATTATATCATAAAGTTTTTATTGAAAAATTGAAATCAGATTGGACTAATGCTAATAAATTTCCAGCTTATAAAGAAAATTTCAAGAGGCTCGATTTTAAGTCAATAAATAAGGAATTCCAGTTAATTGAAGACAATCAAAGTGAGTCTGTATTTATTCCCATTGAAATCCCTTTTGTTGATTATAATGATAAGAAGATACTTAAAGTTCTTGGAGTGTTTTCAGATGATAAAAAGGGAATTTCTGGTGAGAAGGTTTACAATAATTATATAGCTATAATAAAAAATGAGAAGTTTGATTTTTTTGAAAAAAGGATTGAATTAAAAAAAATTGCCGGATTAATGTCTATGTTTATTATCAACGTATATCCTAAAGTAATTAATCAATTAATCGGTAATTTTGATATCGAAAAAGAGAAATATGGTTTTAAATATTTATCGAATATAAATGTTTACTCTTATGAACATGGCTTTGATATGAGTAAAGTTAAAGAATCTATATTTTTATAATACCAAGTTCTCCAAGGGTTTAGAACCCTTTATCGGCTTTCTTTTTTGCCAAAAATCAACCATTTTTAAAATATCTCCATCATGTCCAACCAAAGCATCCTGTTAAAATCGAGCCAATTCTACCACACTTTGACACACGTTAACGTAATTCCCCAAACCTCCAAGGTCTTCAAAAACCTTGGAGGTTTACATACACCATTTTATAATTTAATCCCTTAACTAAACCCTACCAGGGTTTCAAACCCATGGCAGGGTTGGTCTCTACGTTTAAAAATAAATAGCCACTCCATCATGTCACAACCACGCATCCCATTGAAACCGGGTGAAACCTACCATATCTGGACACATGCCAATGGAGACGATAACATATTCCGGGAAGAGGAGAACTACGACTATTTTTTAACCAAATACAGCCATTATATCTATCCGGTGGCCGACACTTACGCCTACTGCCTGATGCCCAATCATTTCCATTTGATGGTTAGGGTGAGGGAA
>DASQZP010001133.1:0-4000 GCA_035638655.1 Bacteroidales bacterium | reverse complement strand
GATGAATAAATTCTATAATGTAAGCCTACGGCCTCCCACATCTTTCAATTTTTTAAAAGGAGTTTTTGAGCCTTTTAAAAAATTCCAAAAAAGCCGGAGTGAAGTTGGATTTCTTTGAGATTTTTCATGGTAACTTCTACTTCGGTTTCGCTTCCGCTTCGGTTTCGGCTCCGCTCAACCAGCGCTACATCCACAGTTCCCTGAGCGAAGTCGAAGGGAAGGGAAGGGAATGCGTATCATTCATACACGAAGCTGGTTTATATAGAGTCTGTCAATAAAGTTAAGTGTCTGGATCAAAATGTTCGAGAACAAGGCGTGCAAAAATTTTAATCCGCAGTATACTAATGTATATGAGGAATTAAAATTTTTGCAACAACGCAGTTATCGGACATTATGGACAGACACTAATTAATTTACATACTCAAAATATACTATTTCCCCACCCTTACACTACAAAATTGAAACTGAATCAGTATTTTTATAATTTTTAAGAATGAAATTGATAATTATTTAAATGGATTTAAACGGACACAATAAATTAGTTTCCTTCATCTGGTCAATTGCCGACGACTGTTTGAGAGATGTTTATGTACGAGGGAAATACCGCGATGTAATTCTACCAATGGTGGTTTTACGACGGTTGGATGTTTTGTTGGAAGACACCAAACATGCCGTGATGGACGAGGTGAAATTCCAGCGGGAGGAAATGGATTTAACCGAACTGGATGATACAGCCCTGCAAGCCGCCTCAGGTTACGTTTTTTACAACACCAGCAAATGGACACTGCAACAACTTAAAGACACCGCCAGCAACAGCCAACAATTGTTACTGGTTAATTTCCAGGAATACCTGAATGGTTTCAGTAAAAACGTAAAAGAAATTGTACAGAAATTTAACCTTCCGGCACAGCTTAAAAAGATGGCCGACAAAGATGTATTGCTGGATGTACTGGAAAAATTCACTTCCCCACATATCAACCTTACACCTTTCGACAAAGAAGATCCCGATGGAAGAAAATTACCACCATTGACCAATCTCGGAATGGGGTATGTGTTTGAAGAACTGATACGCCGTTTCAACGAGGAAAATAACGAGGAAGCCGGAGAACACTTTACCCCGCGTGAGGTAATCGATTTAATGACACACATTATTTTCGACCCCATAAAAGACAATCTGCCTCCCGTGATTACCATTTACGACCCGGCTTGCGGTTCGGGTGGTATGCTCACCGAAGCACAGAATTTTATCAAAGACGAAAAAGGCGAAATAAAAGCCATGGGCGATGTGTATTTGTATGGCAAGGAAATAAACGACGAGACATACGCCATCTGCAAATCGGACATGATGATTAAAGGCAACGACCCGGGCAACATCAAAAACGGTTCTACCTTATCAATCGATGAATTCTCGGGTACGCATTTCGATTTTATGCTTTCCAATCCACCCTACGGCAAATCATGGGCTTCGGAAGTGAAATACATCAAAGACGGTAAAGACATTATCGACCCGCGTTTTACGGTTCGCCTGAAAAACTACCGGGGCGAACAGGAAGATGCTGATGCAGTACCCCGTTCTTCCGATGGACAATTGCTTTTTCTCATGGAAATGGTTTCTAAAATGAAATCCTTAAAGCAAAGTGCCCACGGTTCTCGCATTGCCTCAGTACATAATGGCAGTAGCTTGTTTACTGGCGATGCCGGAAGTGGCGAAAGCAACATCCGCCGCCACATTATTGAAAACGATTTGCTCACGGCCATTATTCAACTGCCCAATAACCTCTTTTACAATACAGGCATTACCACCTACATTTGGTTATTAAGCAACAATAAACCGGAAAATAGAGTAGGTAAAGTGCAATTGATTGATGCAGGCCAGAGATATGCTAAGCTGCGCAAAAACCTGGGGGCAAAAAATTGCGAGTTTAAGCCGGAACACATCAAAGAAATCATGGAGGTCTATGAACGTTTCGAAACAATAGAGCGGGTGAAAGACGAAGACATTGCCGCCAAAGTATTTGATAACCGCGATTTTGGCTATTACAAAGTAACCATCGAACGCCCCAGGCGCCTGAAAGCCCGGTTTACCGAAGAACGCATTGCTGCTTTACGTTTCGAAAAAACACTCAAAGAACCCATGCAATGGGCCTATAAAACCTATGGCGACAAGGTCTATTCCGACTTAAAATCCATCGAAAAAGACATACTCAACTGGTGCGAAGAAAACGACATCGACCTGAATGCTAAAAAACGTAAAGCCTTGGTTTCGCCCAAAACATGGCAAAAACAAAAAGAAGTACTTGACACAGCAACCCATTTACTAAATGCCATTGGCAGTGAAGAATATGCCAACTTCAACGCTTTTCAGAAAATAGTAGAAAAGGCTATTCGACAAGCTCAGGGTCCTTCTTTGTCTGCATCGGATAAAAACCAGATTTATGCCGCCGTAAGCTGGTACGACGAAACAGCGGATAAGGTGATTAAGAAAACCCAAAAATTCAAAGAAGATAAATTGAATGAATTGCTTGAACATTTGGATTGCACCAAAGAGCAATTACCCGATTACGGATACTATCCCAGCGATAAAAATGGGAATCCTATAGTACAGCCAAGGCATGCCTTGGCTCAGGATGCTTCGGCTCGGGAACAATATTTTACCATTTACGAAAGTGAAAGCGATTTGCGCGATTACGAAAATGTTCCGTTAAAAGGGAATATTTACGAATACTTTTTACAGGAAGTAAAACCACATGTAGAAGAAGCATGGATTGACCTTGAAAAAACCAAAATCGGTTATGAAATCAGCTTTAACAGGTATTTCTACAAGCACAAACCATTACGCAGTATTGAAGAGGTTAGTGCTGAAATACTGGAACTGGAAAAAGAAAACGAAGGTTTGATTGCTGATATTTTAAACCTTGATTGATATGGATGTAATTAAGCGTGAATATATCGAAAATAATATATGTACCATTCGCGGAGTGCAGGTAATGATAGATTATCATTTGGCTGAATTGTATGGTGTAGAGACCAGGCGGCTCAATGAACAAGTAAAGCGGAATGCAAAGCGTTTCCCAAAAGAATTTATGTTCAGGCTTACCGCTGAAGAATGGGAAAACTTGCGGTCGCAAATTGCGACCACAAACCAACCTGATTCTTTAAGGTCGCAAAATGCGACTGCAAAAAGGAGAACACTGCCTTATGTATTTACCGAACAGGGCGTATCTATGCTTTCGGCTGTGCTCAATAGCGACCAGGCTATTGATACGAGTATTCAAATAATGCAGGCATTTGTGAATATGCGAAAGTTCCTGCTAAACAATGCTTCTGTATTCCAGCGCCTCGATCAGTTGGAACTAAAACAGCTGCAAAGCGATGAGAAATTTCATCGTATTTTCAAGGCCCTTGAAGCCGGACAGCCTAAACCCGATAAAGGCATATTTTTTAACGGACAGGTGTTTGACGCCTATGCTTTTGTGTCGGATGTGATAAAAAATGCAAATAAAGATATTGTCCTGATAGATAATTACATAGACGAAAGTATTTTTACGCTTTTGGCTAAACGCAAAGTAAGTGTAACAGCCACTGTTTATACCAAAAAAATAACCAAACACCTGCATTTGGATGCCCAAAAACACGCCCAACAATATCCGGCTGTGATATTGAAGGAATTGAAAAATGCACACGACCGCTTTTTAATTATCGATCAAAAACACCTGTACCACATTGGAGCATCACTTAAAGATTTAGGGAAAAAGTGGTTTGCTTTTTCTCAAATGGATGAGCTCACAAGCTTGATGCTAAACCATATTAAATCAGCTGAATGACCGGAGTAAAAAAAATAAAATATAAAACATACCCTGCCTATAAAGATTCAGGTGTGGATTGGTTAGGAAAAATACCTAATGAATGGGATGCTGTCAAAATGAAATATCTATTCCGTGATATATCGATTAAAAATAAACCTGAAGAAACACTGTTATCTGTAACACAAGACAAGGGA
>DASQZP010001132.1:0-8539 GCA_035638655.1 Bacteroidales bacterium | reverse complement strand
AGTTCTTCCCCGTATTCCTGCAAACCAATGTCCAGTGAGGACACCAGGTTGGAACCGAAAACCGCTGCAGTATCATATTTTCCATTGTCATAAGATCCTTTAATCCGGTTGTGGACATCCACCAGATAAATGTTAACACCTTTCTTCCCGCGGAGTACTTTTTCATATGATTTTTCTATACCACTGATGCCTATATAGTCTCCCATCTGGTAATAAGGTTCTTTTTTGATGATGTTATTGTCAACCTCACCAACGTAACCAAGTACATGGGCAGCGCTGCTGTCAGCATATTTTCTTAATGTTCTGGGCTGGACGAAAAAGCCCGGATATTTGTATAACTGTTCCTGCAAAACAGCGTATGTTTTTGAAGACAACTGTTTAAGAATAACTGAAGGCTTGTAACGCGAGTAATTTTTGGCATGCTGCAAGTTGGTCCGTAGTGTTTCTTTTGAGATATCGATCATTTCACACAAAGTGGCGGAATCAAAAGCTTTGAGCTGCATGGGGTTGACCATCAGGTCGTACGCGGCTTCATTGTAAACAAGTAGTTTTCCGCTACGGTCGTAAATGAGCCCGCGAGCCGGATACTGGGTTACATAACGTTGAGAATTATTTTCTGCTGAAAATTTGTATGAAGAATCCATTACCTGGATGAAAAACAACCGGCCAATGAAAATCAATATTACCAATATGATCAGGGTTCCAATTACAAATCTGCGAACCTCAAGGGAATCCATAAATTAAGACTTATAAAAAAATATCTGACTAAATAGAATTAGTATAACGGTGAAAAGGGTACTTAATATTGCCCTTAACAGTGTAAGAAAAAAATCGTCAAATTTGAATATTTCCAAATAGAACAATGCCAGGTGATGCAGAAAAACCAGGATCAGGGAATATTTCAAAAACCATTCGAAGCCATAGGAATAGAGGCGCGGATAGGTACCTGTCTCGTAACCATCCCTGGGAGCAATAAGATTCAGCACGTAAGGGCGTAAAAATGCCATAAATACAGTAGCGGCTGTATGCATCCCAACTGTTCCTGTAAACAAATCAATTGATAATCCCAGGAAAAAACCAGAGACGAGCAATAACCACCCGGGTGTCTCGAAAGGCATAAGCAATATGAACAATACGTACAGATAAGGATTGATATATCCGCTGAACTGTATGTTATTCAATACCAGCACCTGTAACAATACCAGGAAAATAAACCTGAAGGCATTTTTTAACAATAATTTAATCATTGCCAGCTCGTTCCTCTAGTTTTTGTTGCTCATCACGCATCAGATTTTTAACTACATGTACATACGAAAGATTTTTAAAATCGTTTGCTAATTCTACCTTGATAGTGTAAAAATTTCCTCCTTTAATCTTGTAATCTGATACAAATCCAATAATAATCCCGGCAGGGAATATTGAAGAAAATCCACTGGTAACTATTGTATCACCAATATTGATTTTAACATGATGAGGTATCTGGTTTAAATTTACAGTTTGATAATCTTTGCCTTCCCATTCCAGACTTCCATAATAATTATTTTTTTTGAATTTGGCACTTATTTTCAGGTTTCTGTTCAGTAGTGAAATAACTGTCGCATAATGAGGTGATACAGCTTTGACAACTCCGATCACACCATTTGGTGCAATTACGCCCATATCGGGTTCAATTCCCTGGATGCTACCCTTATTCAGAGTGATAAAATTATATTGTTTGTTGGTTGAATTGTTTATTACCCTGGCTGGCGTATAATAATATGCTTCATCATAAAGGGAATCTGATACTAAATGAAAATTAGATTTTCGTGAAGCCCATGATGACTGAAGCTGATTGCGAAGTTTTGCATTTTCCTCAATCAGTTCCTGATTTATTTCATAAAGTCTGGTATATTCTTTTGCCTGATGAGCACGCTGGAAAAAATACCCGGAAATTGACCGCGTGAAATTCATTACGCGTGATTTTTGAAAATCATTTTTCTGTACCAGCAGGTATATCGAAAAGGATTCAATAATCACAAATACTATAAAAAAATGATGACGTAAGATAAAACGTAACAGATTATTCCTCATTTCTTTATTTGTTGAATGGAGTCCCTTTCAAGATTTCAGGAATTACCTCATCAGGAACGAAAATTTATCAACATTTTTAAGTGCAATCCCTGTTCCTCTGGCAACTGCATGTAATGGATCTTCAGCCACATGAAACGGGATATTGATCTTGTCAGTAAGACGCTTATCCAGTCCTCTCAGCAATGCACCACCACCTGCCAGGTAAATTCCTCTGGATACAATATCAGCATATAATTCAGGTGGAGTCTGTTCCAGCACTGCAAGAATGGCTGTCTCAATCTTTGACAGCGATTTGTCAAGACAGTGAGCAATTTCCTGGTAAGAAATGGGAATTTCAATTGGCATGGCAGTCATCAGGTTCGGGCCGCGGACACTAAAATCAGCAGGAGGAGTTTCAAGATCAGGCAGGGCGGAGCCTACATTTATCTTAATGTCTTCTGCAGTACGTTCGCCTATTTTGAT
Organism: Bacteroidales bacterium; assembly: GCA_035638655.1. GTDB lineage: Bacteria > Bacteroidota > Bacteroidia > Bacteroidales > DASQZP01 > DASQZP01. Next base: position 6,007 of record DASQZP010001132.1, on the reverse strand, counting down.
ATTGTGCTGGTGCCTCATATACGCCTGAATGTCGGCAGTAAAACCATCCCCTGCAATACGGATCGACTGATTACATACAATTCCGCCAAGGGCAATAACAGCAATTTCAGTGGTTCCACCACCAATATCAACTACCATGCTTCCTTCGGGAGCCTCAACGTCAATACCAATACCAATGGCAGCTGCCATCGGTTCATAGATCATATAAACATCACGCCCGCCGGCATGTTCAGATGAGTCGCGCACTGCGCGTACTTCCACCTCAGTACTTCCTGATGGAATACAAACCACCATCCGAAGGGTAGGGGTGAACATTTTTTGCCGGGGATTGATCATCTTGATCATACCTCTGATCATTTGTTCAGCTGCGTTAAAATCAGCAATAACCCCGTCGCGTAAAGGACGGATGGTTTTTATGTTCATGTGGGTCTTGCCATGCATTTGCCTGGCTTGTTCACCAATGGCGATCAGTTTACCTGTTGTCTGATCTATAGCAACTATCGAAGGTTCGTCTACTACAACTTTATCGTTATGGATGATTATCGTATTGGCAGTACCTAAATCAATTGCAATTTCCTGGGTTAAGAATGAAAACATTCCCATATGGCAGCTTAATTATAAATTGTTGTTAATTATTTATTAATGTTTGAAATGTCTGATACCTGTAAATACCATTGAAATGCCATTTTTGTTACAAAAATTTACAGAATCCTGATCTCTGACAGATCCTCCGGGTTGAATGACAGATGTAACTCCCACTTGCTGAGCAATTTCCACTGAATCAGCAAATGGAAAAAATGCATCTGAAGCCATTACAGCTCCCTGCAGACTAAAACCGAAACTTTCGGCCTTCTGAATTGCCTGGCGGAGGGCATCAACCCTTGATGTTTGTCCGACCCCGCTGGCAATTAACTGACCGTTCCTGGCCAGCACAATGGCATTTGATTTGGTGTGTTTTACAATTTTGTTGGCAAAAATAAGATCTTGTATTGTTTTTTCATCTGGTGTGGTTTCAGTTACCACTTCCAGATTGTCTTTGGTTTCCATCTGCAGATCCTTGTCCTGCACAATTACACCGTTAAGTAGCGAGCGATACTGTACAGCTCCCATATCACGGCTCTTCAGAATCAGAATGATCCTGTTCTTCTTTGATTTTAATATATCAAGGGCTCCTTCATCATAGGAGGGAGCGATAATTACCTCGAAGAAAAGTTTATTGATTTCTTCAGCGGTTTCTTTGTTAAGTTTGGTATTGGTAATCAGGATACCCCCAAAAGCTGAAACCGGATCGCCGGCCAGTGCATCTTTATAGGCATCCAGCAAATTGTCCCTTGAAGCCAGTCCGCAGGCATTATTATGCTTCATGATGGCAAAAGTGGTGGTGCTGAATTCAGTGATCAGGTTGACCGCGGCATCAATATCAAGTAAATTATTGTATGAAATCTCTTTGCCATGGATTTTGTCGAACATCTTGTTGAAGTTTCCAAAATAAAATCCCTGTTGATGCGGATTTTCTCCATACCTAAGGGTTTGTCCATGTTGATTGCTTGCCTTGAAGCTTTTGATTTCTTTACCCAGGTTAAAATAGTTAAAAATAGCTGTATCGTAATGAGAAGAAATGTCGAAAGCTTTAGCCGCATAATTTTTGCGGTCTTCAACATCGGTTTCCCCGTTTTTTTCATTTAGCAATTGCAGAAGATCTTCATATTGGGCACGGGAAGAAACAACCAGGACATCTTTAAAGTTTTTTGCTGCTGCCCTGATAAGAGAAATACCGCCGATATCAATTTTTTCAATGATGGATTGTTCATCAGCTCCTGATGCAACAGTATCTTCAAACGGATAAAGATCAACGATTACAAGATCTATGGCAGGAATTTCATATTCCCCCAGCTGATTAATGTCATTTTTGTTGTTACGACGAGCCAGTATACCTCCAAAAACCTTTGGATGTAAAGTCTTTACCCTGCCTCCCAAAATCGAAGGATAACCTGTCAGTTTTTCAACCGGGGTTACCGGAATATCCATCTGACTGATAAATTCCTGTGTTCCACCTGTAGAAAAAATTGTAACTCCCAGTTCGTTGAGTTTTTTTACTATTTCATCAAGATTATCTTTGTGGAATACTGAAACCAGGGCGGTTCTGATCCTCTTTAATTCACTCATTTACAATTAAAAATTAAATTTCGACAAAGTTATTAAAAAGTTAATAAATTTGGGTATTTTTAATATTTTTATACAAGGAATTACTGTTTGCGGTGCACTAAAGTAAATGAAAATTTCCTATTCAATTGTTTTTTCCTGCTAAAATTAGCAATCTATTTATATTTTTGGGGTAAACTAAATTGTTATTCATGCACCAACTGAGACTGATAAAAGAGAGTCTTATATTTGCGTATAACCAGGTTATCGTGAATAAGCTCCGCACCATACTTTCGTTGCTCGGTATTACGATCGGTATATTTGCTATTATTTCGGTATTTACGGTAGTTGATTCTCTGGAGAAAAATATTCGTGAAAACATCTCGGCACTTGGAAGTGACATCGTTTATATACAGAAGTGGCCCTGGTCTTTTGGCCCGGATTATCCATGGTGGGATTATATGAAAAGGCCCGTGCCTGATATCCGTGATTTTGAAGCTATACAAAGAAAGTCACAGCTGACACAGGATGTGTCATTTTCCGTTTCTGCAGGACGGACAGTAAAGTACAGGGATAATTCTGCCGACAACATTGGTATTTGGGCAAATTCTTATGAATTTCAGCATATCCGGCCTTTTGAGCTCGCCAAAGGACGATATTTTTCATATTTTGAATCCTATTCAGGAAGAAATGTGGCCCTGATTGGAAGCGAACTGGCTTCAAAACTTTTTAGTAATAATCAGGATCCTGTTGGCAAAGTAATTAAGATCGCAGGGCACAAAGTAATGGTCATTGGGGTTATAAAAAAGGAGGGGAATAGTCTTCTTGGCGGAGGCAGTCTGGATAACTTTGTTCTCCTGCCCATAAATTATGCAAGAAATATATTTGATATTAAAAGTGACAGGTTAAATCCAATGATCATGGTGCAGGCTAAACCTGGTGTATCCGTAGCACAACTGATGGATGAGCTCCGGATGATCATGCGGTCTGTCAGAAGATTGAGACCCACCGAAGATGATAATTTTGCACTTAACCGCAGCAGCCTGATCTCACAGGGTATTGACCAGATATTTGTGGTAATCAACCTGGCCGGCTGGATCATTGGCGGCTTCTCAATCCTTGTTGGTGGCTTTGGCATTGCCAATATCATGTTTGTCTCTGTTAAGGAACGTACCCGTATGATCGGAATTCAAAAAGCACTTGGTGCAAAGAAATCGTTTATTTTGCTTCAGTTTCTTTATGAATCTGTTATACTTGCAGTCAGTGGCGGACTGATTGGACTTCTTCTTGTATTTGCAGGCACCTTTGTCGTCCGGCTCGTTTCCGACTTTACTATTTCACTCACCCCTGGCAATGTCGTACTCGGACTGGTTATATCTGCAGTTATTGGCGTAATTAGCGGATTTACACCGGCTTACAATGCCTCCAGGTTAAATCCGGTGGTTGCGATTAATACCTCTTTCTAAATTATCTTTTCTTTGTGATATTGCCTGATGCTTTACTTTGCCTGAAATTCAGCTTACTGCTTTTCTGAAATGAGTTTGGTGAGTTCAACAAATTGTTCAACGGACAATCGTTCTGCTCTCAAACTCAGTATTTCCGCCTGGGGAATAGTCCCCGGGAATAATCCTTTGAGGGCATTTCGCAGCGTTTTGCGCCGTTGATTGAAAGCTGTTTTAACTACTTTAAAGAACAGTTTTTCGTTGCAGTCAAGTTTTTCTGTCTGGTTCCTGGTAAGGCGGATCACTGCAGATTTTACTTTCGGAGGAGGGGAAAAAACAGATTGACTGACAGTAAATAAATAGTCGATATCATAATATGCCTGCAATAAAACACTCAGAATGCCATAGGTTTTGTTGCCGGGAGGTGCAGCTATCCGTTCGGCAACTTCTTTCTGTATCATGCACACAACGGAAGGGATTTGCTGACGAAGATCAAGTATTCTAAAAAAGATCTGACTGGAAATATTATAGGGGAAATTGCCAATGATTGAAAAAGGCGTGCTAAAATATTTACCTAAATCTACTCTTAGAAAGTCCGCTTCTATAATATCTAATGATGGATATCTTTTGTTGAGATAAGCGACGGACTCCCTGTCAATTTCAATAACTGTAGTCCTGAATTTAGTATTTTCGATCAGATAGGCTGTCAGAACTCCTGTACCAGGGCCAATCTCCAGCACCTGACCGGAAGGTGGAGTATCCAGTGAATTTACTATTTTAACAGCAATGTTCTGATCTTTTAAGAAATGCTGTCCCAAACTTTTTTTTGCTCTTACCTGATCCATATCTTTATAAAATCACTTACAGCCGACAAATGTATAAACTTTGTCTGAGCCAGGCATACTTTTTAAAAATCAATGTTAGTTTAGTACCATAGCTGCAGTTTAGTCTTATAGCTGCCGCACGATTGTATCGTGTGGCAATTAATATTATAGCCAAAAATTTAATTTTTAACTAACCACACGAGGGGACTCGTGCGGTAGCGGGGGCTTCATAATTAACTGAAAAGGCCATTGATTTTCTTCATTCGCCCCTTCCCTAAAGGGTGCGAAGAAAATCAATTTGCTCCCTGCCTGTGATGCTTTCGACAGGCAGGCCTTTTGGCTCAGGGGCAAAACAAATAAGTTTAAGGGATATTAGTCTGGTCTTCCTCCTGTTGTTCAGATTGCAACTTATTTAATAATTCAGTAGCACGATGAGGTGTTGTTTCACCAGTTTCCTGGTAGTTATTCAGTGCATGCAGGAGATCCCTGTTTTCTGCTCTTTCATGCCGGTTCAATACTTCTCTCAACACATGATGAGCTCCGTTTTTTATATATGGATCTGTCACATGATCAAGTACATACTTTAACAGCGGAATGAGGGATGCACGACCCAACTCAATTAATCCTTCAGCAGCAATCCAACGGATGTCACTTTCATAATCACTAAGCAGGGAAAGCAGTTTTGGAATGGCATCCGCCGAAGCCATGGCTTTAACAATCTGAGCGGCTTCCCATCTTAGTTGGCGGTGTTTGGAATCTACCAGTTTATATACCTGAGGTAATATTTCATTTCCTTTTTCAATGAGCTTGTTCCTGGCATCCAGTCTTTTTAATGTTCTTTCACTTAACAATCCCGGTAATTCCGCCAGTACATCTTCAGTTAACTCATCGGGATTTATGTCATCAGGTAATTCTATTTCAGGGTTCATGATGGCTTTATTTTATTTGAAACAAAAATCTAATAAATGTAACCAAAAAATATCAATGTCTCAGATAAAAAAGCGACCAAATTGGCCTTTTGGCCTCATGCAGTCTGTAAACGAACAATTTAGCAATATCCTCAATAAAGAACCATATCAGACAATATACCCAAACCAGACCGGCTACCTTCCAGCCGATTGGTGTCATAAACAGTCCGTAAACCGATATCAGTGTGGCAACGGCCTGTGTCGCGATTACTGCAAATAACAGTGCTTTGGATGGGCGATGTGTCCAGAAATTCCTTCTTGTTCTGGTAACAAATATTGTAAGGTGCCCAGCTATAGAAAGTTTAAGATAAATAATTGTTTGTAACAGATTTTCAGGAATGTGCATAAAGTGCTTGCCAATATACAATACTCCGAAAGATTCAATTACCCCAATGGAGCCCAGCACGGTAGCCAGGGTAAAAACCATGGGCATATTCCAGGCTTCGGGTTTAGCAGAACCACGGGTATTATCATAAGCAATGGAAATGATGGCTCCGTCGTTCAGTAATGCGAGCAATACAATCATTACTGCAGTTACCGGATAAAAATTAAATGTCAGAATGGAGAGAGTCATAAACAATAGCACGCGGATCGTTTCAGTAATACGGTAGATAGTGTAACTGTTCATTCG
>DASQZP010001131.1:0-3513 GCA_035638655.1 Bacteroidales bacterium | reverse complement strand
TAGTTGTAATAATTAGGTTCGACATTTATCAAGCCCGAAAAATATATTTTCATACAATTAAAAAATTGTATGAAATCATCAACCTATGCAAAAATAATTTATGCTAATCCTACTTCCCCGAGTATAACTCAACAGAATAGTTCATCCTGGAAAAATAACTTCTCGGTGTTTCTCCGGTATATCTGGAAAATTCCCGGATCAGATGAGCCTGATCATAATAACCACAATAGTAAACAATGTCTTGCCATTTCAGAAAAGCAGATTGTTTAAGGTGTTTGAACACATTGTTAAAACGCAAAATGCCGGCATACGACTTGGGAGATATGCCAATTTCCTCCCTGAAATAACGTTCCAGACTTGAAATGGAAACGCCTGTTTCATCAATTAATTCATGAATTGTTACGTTACCGCCGGAGGCAAGTAATTTGAGTTGTGCTATTTCAACAGCTTTGTTATTGGATATGCGTTTAGATTCTAATTGTTCTATAAGAAATTGTTGAAGCAATTCTATTTTAGCATAATTGTCTGATGTTTCAGCAAGTCTTTCCTGTATAATCCCAACTTTATCCCCCATTATATCCCTCAGATCAATAGTGCTATTAGTGATTTGAGTCATCGAATCCCTGACAAAATGATAAAGCCCCTCCGGGTAAAAATTGAAGGCAACCATGCCAATTGAACCAACACCATCAATTAAAATCGGACAATCAGTTAATCCTCCTGCGAAAGCCATTGGTAAAACCCGTCGGCCATGGATTTCATCAGTTTGGATTGTGGGGCCTTTGTAATTGAAAAACAACCCGGTAAGTCCATAGGGAACGATTTTTTGTTCGTTAAAACCTTCGTTTTGATCAATTTCCATCAACTGTATTGAATGAATAAAAGGTTTTAACATTTCATGTGGTTCAAATACCTTAAATAGCATGACCTAAATTTTTAAATTAAGATGTCAAAAAGCATATGTTCATAATAACCCGGAAACAAAACAATTTCACCCCATTTATTCAGTAAAATGCTAAATTATAATTGAATTAACTTATTTTTTTCAAAACATCAAAACTTTTTTAGATATTTTTATATGTTGATTATTAAATAAGTCATGGAAAATAAGCGTATTAGTCACAAAAGCTATAATTAATACAGGTTAATAGATAAATGATCAAAAAAGCTTTAATTGAAAATAGTAACTGTCTGGCAATTTATTATGTATCAGGAAGAGTAACTATGATAAAAAAGAATGATGGATGCACTCAAAAAGGATACCTGTACAATTGCATTTGTTCTGGAATCAGCTACTTTAGTTATCTGGTTACTAAATAAAGTCTGTCAATAAAGTCAAGTGGCTGAATCAAAATGTTCGAGAACAAAGCCTGTTCCGTTCTAAACGGGAGCATGCTAAAATTTTAGTTCGCAGTATACTTTTTCAATTAGCAATTAGCAATTGAAACCTGTGGGGAGGTAACTGATGCATAATTTGAACAACATGTTGGTAAAAGTTGTCGCCTAAGCGCCTTATGCTTATGAGGATTTAAAATTTTTGCAATAACGCAGTTATCGGATATTATGGACTGACACTAAATAAAAAAGCCGGTAAGAAAGATCCCTACCGGCATAACCAGACAATTGATTGTATTAAACAGTATATTAATATGTGTTATACCCCTGATAAACCCTTGATGTTTCATTTGGAACCAGATAACCGGAATAGGTAAGTTTACCGGGTGTTATACCACTGAGTGTAGCCTGAGCATATCCATCAGCACCAACAAAGAAGTGTACATCATAGGCTCCAAGCGGAGTCATCAGATTCATATAAATCTGGAAACTTTTCTTTTTTGGATTTTGAGTAACCTGCCATTTGCCGATACGACCTTCAGCAGTAACTCCACCGACACCATTATAACCAAGACCTGTAGGTGATCCTATCTGAATAACCGCTTTGGAACTATCAACTTTAATAAAATTCAGGTTTGATGTAACTGGTACGCGAGATCCAAACCTGTTTGCCAGATAATCAGCCTCGAGAACAAAATTACGGTTTTCCAGTAAATTAGCAGTTTGCTGGTATTCTTTCTCAAGGGCTGCCTTTTTTGCCTCTTTTTTTGCTTGTCTGTCCTGAGGATTACCTGCATACACCGAAGCAGAAAATCCACCGGCAATTAAAAGGACAGTAAGTATTTTAATCATTGCTTTCATTTTTTTCCTTTCTTTTTGTTTCAAGCAATATATTACAAAATATATTCCACAAAAAGATAAAATCATGCTATTTCCTCTCAGTATCAAGGTTTTTAACAATAATTAACGGTTATTGTAAAGAAAAATGAAAGCAATGATTTATTTAGAATACCCACCTGTAAGAATCTACCAAAAGGTTACCCAATTGGAAAATTTAGCATACAAGTTGTTTAGTTAAGCAATGCAAAAATTAATGGGTCGTGCTGATAATCCAGTCACCTATCATACGCAGGGCCTGCGGATCAAAAGTTTGTTCAATACGGCCATACTCCGAAGGAGATCCGGTATCAGATTCCTGAAACATATGATTCAGCTCAGGTATTTCAACTGTTTTAGCTTTAGTATTTCCTGCTTTTTCGAGTGCATTTTTTAGAACAGGCATATTTTGCGAAGGTGGTACCTGTAAATCGTTACCTCCATAGAGTGCCAATATCGGACATTTTGTCTTTTCAATTGCAGAAACAGGATTGTATGAGAGAAAGAAGCGGAACCACGGCGTAACAAATGTTTTTGCAAACTGATCAGTCTGTTCGTCCGATAGAGTTGGGGTATTAGCATCATCTTCCGTGGCCGCACTTTTTTTAACAATTTCCTTCACTTTCTCCTTTGCCGCTGTATTGTCCACGGTATTTTCTATGGCGTTAAACACCTCACTAAGCAAATCTGTTTGCTGATCAATCATTTTTTCAGGAGCTCCGTTAACCTGCATAATCAACTTGTTCTGTTCCAATATGAGTTTTTCACCAGTAACTGCAGGAGCAGCTAACAGAACCAGAAAATCAACATTTTTATTATCTGCTGCCATCATGGGAGCAATCAGAGCACCTTCACTATGCCCGAGCAGGCCAATCTTTGAATGGTCAATATTCTTATCCTCTCTCAGAAAATTAAAAGCTGCCTGCGCGTCAGTTTCAAAATCGCGGGTGGTTGAAACTTCAAAATCACCTTCAGAATCACCTGTACCCCGGTCATCATATCTCAATACAGCAATTCCCCGCCTTGTAAGATAATCAGCCAAAACAAGAAAAGGTTTATGCCCGAATATTTCTTCATTTCTGTTTTGCGGACCAGACCCTGAGATCAGAATAACTGCAGGAACAGGTTTTGTTGTATCCGGCAAGGTCAGTGTTCCGGCCAGCGTAATTGCAGCCTTCTTGTTATAAAACCTGACATCCCTGGATATATATGGGTAAGGTGGTTGTGGTTCCTGAGGCCGGTTGGGGACAAAACTTTCTTCTGTCCGTTCCAGTACAATGGGGGATGAAAAATTACCCTGAT
>DASQZP010001130.1:0-2928 GCA_035638655.1 Bacteroidales bacterium | reverse complement strand
ATTGAAGGGTGTAAAAACACTCATAAACAAGTATAAATTTATATCAATGATCAGGTAATAAAGTGTTGATATTTGGAAGAAACAATCAATTACAGAATCTATACTTTGGGGATTCCTTAAAATTAATCATAATCTGACCACTCGTTTTATACTATTGCTATATATATAATTATCATATATTTATGATAATATAAATTTAAAAAAATTCTATACTGACTAAAAAAGGATTAGTACATTTTAAAATGTTGTCTTGACTTAAAAAATTGGGGTAGTGATATATTAAACCAAAATGCAGGTTAGAAAATCACGGAATGGTATTTGGGTAAAAGGTTTATGAAACGAAATCCTGTAATGATCAGGATTTGCTAGAATTCAAATGTATCGTTTCCCGGTTAACGCTGGTTAAATAACAGCAGCCGGGATGATATAATAAACAGGGTCTGAGCCCTTTATTTTACGACCAAACCAAAGCGGTGATTTTTATGAGAGATAATAAATATAAAAAGACACATGACAGGAAGAGAAAAGCAAAAAAACAATCTAAAAGAATAAACCTTCACCAAAAACCGGAACCGGGGACATATTTAATGAATGACCTCACAAAAACACATTGGGATATTGATAAAAACAGATTGGATTATGCTAAAGAACTGGAGCTTCCCTTCAACAATGCTCGATTTGTTACCGTTCGGGAATATGTTGGCTTCCCAGATTTTAAAACGCTCCAAAATATTGAAACGGAACAAATAAGGACAGAAGTGAAAAAAGTGTTGGCATACTTGTTATCCCATAATATTGCTGTGGATTTTTTAACAGAGGTTCCGGATGATGATGCTTATGATTTTCTAACTAACGAATTAATGGATCAGGAAATTGAAAATATCCGTATTCCAGACATGAGCACTTGTTTCATCTATGAGGACTTCCATCCTAATGATAAACTTGATGCCGAAATGTTTGCCGAATTATTTCTGCACGATCTTTTTGAGATGGATGAAGATAGTGCTATCAACAGTTTTGATGAAATGGAAGTCTATGACCGCAATGGTAAAAGAATTTCATTTTTGAATATGAGTAATAATATTCATGCCTTTTTATCTAATCATATCACATTCACCTCTTATAAATTTGAATGCCTGAAATGCTCGATCAGTGAGGGCTATGCAACCGTCATATTTCAAAGTGAATGGGCAGGTCTTAAAAAAGGAGCCGGGTTTTCAGGTATAGAATCAGTTTCTTACAAAGGTGAAAGCAAATTACGATTAAAGAAAAGTCCTTATGGTTGCTTTGATTTAATTCAAATTAATTTAATAGGCTGGAATTAAAACTTTTTCCCCGACGTAATATATAATAATATATTAACCTTAGTCTCAAGATCTTCTATTGAGATATATTTTTTATTTGAGTTCCAATATATTATTACTTAAAATATTCGACAGATAAAAAAGTATCCATTAAAAAAACAGCAAATGATTTACACGAATAACCCCACTCATACAATGATGAACTGTTGTATGTGCCTTTCTGTTAAAAAGGTAGTGGGTAAATTATAGCTGTAATCAGTCTGTAAGAAATTATATAAAAGCCTGCTGCCTTAAAATGTAGCAGGCTTTTTTTTATTTCCTTCTCATTTAAATAGTTACCTTTTTTTTGACTTAGTTTTAACAATGATGCCAAAATTTAGATTACCTACATTTACAAACTTCAATAAGCATCCTTATGACGGGCAGACTATACAAAGTATGTGCTGTTGTTTTTATCATTTTACTATGCACTCAAATTGGAACAGCGGAGGTTCTCTGAATTAATCATTCCCGATTATTCACTAGTCAGATTAATAAAAACCCGCTGTCCAGGCCGACAGCGGGTTTTTCATTTTTGGCATACTCGCATAACCTGCTCATATATCACAATGCCAACTACTTTCAAGGTTTATGTATTATCAGAAACTATCTGGTAGATGAATCATAGAAATGACAAAAAAATCAAATTGATAAAATCCCAGAAACAATGACCAGGAAGAATAAAAGCAAGCTTGAGAATATAAAAGAGAGTAGTAACTATTTAAGGGGAAATCTTACTGATGAGTTGAAAAAAGACTCCTCTTACTTCACCAAGGAAGGGTTGCAGCTTCTTAAATTTCATGGAACATATCAACAAGACGACCGGGACTTGAGAAATGGGAAAGATCGTTTTTATATGTTCATGGTCCGGATAAGGTTACCCGGGGGACGTATGACAAGTGACCAATATCTTGTTCATGATGAAATAGCCGATATATACGGCAATGGTACGTTACGAATCACCACACGCCAAACATTTCAATTTCATGGTATTATTAAGGATAACCTTCAAAAGACCATACGGGGTATTAATAATTCCCTTGTTACCACACTGGGTGCCTGTGGTGACGTTGTCCGCAATGTAATGAGTAATCCGGCTCCCGATGAAGATGGTAAGCAGCTCAAAATCCAAAAAGTAGCTGACCGGCTATCCCGTTTATTACTACCCGAGACAAAAGCTTATCATGAATTATGGTTAAATGGCGAAAAAATTTATTCAAACCGTGAAGAAGTATCACAAACAGAATCGTTATATGGTAAGGCTTATTTGCCCCGTAAATTTAAAATCGCTATCACCAAACCAGGTGATAACAGTATAGATTTGTATACTCAGGATATTGGTCTGGTAGCCTTTTTCAATGAGAAAAACGAAATTGAAGGATTTGATGTAATCGTTGGCGGTGGTATGGGAATGAACCACCGTAAACCTGAAACGTATCCCCGATTAGGTGATCATCTCGGTTATATTCCCTGTAATAAATTGATTCCCCTGGTAACTAGTATAATAGAAATACAACGTGATCATGGTGACCGCCGAAATCGCAAACATGCCCGCATGAAATATCTTATAGACGATTGGGGATTC
>DASQZP010001129.1:0-2915 GCA_035638655.1 Bacteroidales bacterium | reverse complement strand
AACAAGCTAAAGTTAACCAACGATTTAGGCCTTAGTAAACTGAAAAGCCATTTTTATCTTACAGGGGGATACAAATATTATATTAACAGGGAATTTGCCATAGAACCAACTGTAATCTTCAAAGCTGTCAGTCCGGCACCTATTCAGATGGATTTTAGTACCAAGGTTATATATCAAAACATGGTATGGGGAGGTATATCCTATCGAACCCAGGATGCCATTGCTTTTCTGGCCGGCTATACCTACGAGAATAAGATATATATTGGCTATTCCTATGACCTCGGGATTTCAGATTTCAGACAGTACAATTCTGGGTCTCATGAAATCATGATTGGCTATAAATTTAAAGCATTGAAATAATTCCCGTTCTTATTACAATCAATTCGTTTATAGAGTTGTACAGGACAGCTTAAAAAAAAATAATATCTTTTACAGAATACACTGCTTCACAGCCATTCATAAACATGGTGGTCATGTTTTGTACTTATATTTCCATTCTTAAGTCTTCGGAAAATATGGTGCAAAATGTTTACCTTCGTACTTTCAATTCTGATCATCATGATTAATAAGAAATATCTGTTTTTTATCGTGCTTTTTTTACTCGTTGCCTGCCAACAGCATAAGCAAAAGGTAAAATTAATTCCCAGGGAGAAATTTATTCAGGTACTTACCGATATTCATCTGGCTGATGGTGTGGCTTATTCCGGGAATTTTCTTAGTGAATATCACCGGATTGATTCACTGAATTATTCTCAAGATGTTTTTAAAAAGAATGGGGTTACAAAAGCACAATATGACACCACTTTGGCTTATTATACGGCCCATGCTGATAAATTCAACAAAATTTATGATGAAGTTATTGCCAATCTGACCAGAATGGAAGGTGATCTTGAAAAGGAAAAGATGAAACAACAGGATTCTGTTCAGGGTAAAAACATGTGGGTAGGAAAATCAGAATACAAATTGCCGGAAGACGGGGCCAGAAATAAAATAAATTTTGGGATTCCCGTTAAAGATTCCGGCAAATATACCATCTCAGCAGATATTATTATGTACAGGGATGACGAATCTGAAAACCCTCAGATAACAGCATATTTCTGGTATAATGACAGTACAGCAAATGGTCACAGAATATATTTTCCGCCTGTACCGATTGCCAAAAATGGTAAACTTACTACATACAAGACATCGATGGTATTGACTGATCCTAAGGTGATTTTTTTAAGAGGTTCATTGCTTGACCATGATCCGAAAAAAGGAGAGTGGAAAAAACATGCTGAAGTAGTTAATATACGTGTCAGGTATGTTCCTTTCAAAAATGTACATAAATTAAAATAACCGGAATTACAATCCTTTTGCCTGGAGAAACTGAACTGCATCGCTGTCGTAACCCAGAATATGATTATTAAACCAGTCCTCCAGGTATTCCAGCAGCTCGCGGCAATTATCTTCCTTGTTCATTTCAAAATCATGTTGAAACTTAGTTACCCGGTCAATAAATTCTTTATGGGCTTCCTGGTGTTCTGAGAATTTTGGGAAATGATAGTTTTTGAAATATATCTCTTCCTGGATAAGATAATGCTCCGCATAATGGGCAAGTGAAAAAAATACCTCCCTGGCTTTTTCAACCGATTCATCTCCATCTACAATCCGAATAAGAAGATTGAGAATATTGAGGAAATATTTATGTTGTTCATCAATGAATTCGACATTTACATTGAATTCTTCTTTCCATTCATGTTGTTTCATATTCTTCTTTTTCAGCATGACTATTTAGTGTCTGTCCATAATGTCCGATAACTGCATTAATGCAAAAGTTTTAATTCTTCATATTGCCCATTGCCCATTGCCTATTGCCTATTGCCCATTGCCTATTGCCTATTGGCCATTGCCCATTGCTCATTGCCCATTGAAATAGTATACTGCCGATAAAAATTTTAGCACGCCATATTCCCGAACATTTTGATCCAGACACTTGACTTTATTCACAGATTCTATTTAACAGTACAAATTTACTTTGAAATGTTTTGAATAAAATGATAAATATCAGCAATATTATCGGAATGTTCTATGATCAAAACCTAAACATCTGTCAGTTGCAGTGAGCAGAATGTTATATCTTTGGCAACATGTAAATGGACAGAACGAATACTTTTGAACGATTATTAAATTTTTGATATTTATAAATGGCTACGTTCTTATTTGAAGAAATTATTTTTGGGCCTGTTAAAAGCAGGAGGCTGGGTAACTCTTTAGGAGTTAATCTTTTGCCTGAAACCACTAAGATGTGTAATTATAATTGCATTTATTGTGAGTGTGGATGGACAAAAGTATTTAAATCAGAAAATTCTGATGGATTACATTCACGACTTGAGATTCAGGTTGCCTTAAAAGAAAAACTGAAGGCAATGAAAGAAACCAATGAACCGCTTGATGTCATCACTTTTGCCGGTAACGGAGAACCTACTATGCACCCTGAATTTCCCGGTATTATTGACGATACACTCGCGTTACGTGACATGTATTTTCCTGAAGTCAAAGTTTCTGTAATGTCAAACGCGGCGTATGTCGATCAGAAAGATGTTTTTGAAGCCTTATCGCGGGTGGATATGAATATTCTTAAACTTGACTCAGCGATGGAATCTACTTTCAGAATAATTAACCGGCCAACCGGAAAGTTTACTCTTGATAAGCTGATTAACAACCTGAAACTTTTTAAAGGGAATTTTATTTTGCAAACTTTGTTTCTTCGGGGAACAGTGAAGGAAAGAATAATTGACAATACCAGCGGTGAAGAAGTGCAGGCCTGGCTAAACATACTTAAAGAAATAAGGCCTTCAAAAATCATGGTTTATACTTTTGCCAGGGATACACCAGTTGAAGGGTTGCAAAAAATTCCTGCTGACGAGCTTAGG
>DASQZP010001128.1:0-8097 GCA_035638655.1 Bacteroidales bacterium | reverse complement strand
TTGGCAGTGGTTACCTTAAGTTGTGCATTGTAACTAAGAGGCCGGGTGGTTTGCACCAGTCCTTTACCGAAAGTACGTTCGCCAACAATTACACCGCGGTCGAGATCCTGCATGGAACCTGTTACAATTTCCGAGGCAGATGCCGATCCGCGATTAACCAGTACAACAAGAGGTATCTTGGTATCAACTGGTGAATTTGTGGTCCTGTAAACAGCATCCCATTGCTTCACTTTGCCTTTGGTACTAACAATTTCCTGTCCTTCGGGAACAAAAACATTTGCCACATTCACTGCCTCAACAAGCAATCCTCCCGGGTTTCCACGTAAATCGAGAATCACTGATTTAGCATTCATATTCTGTTCCAGGTCAATCAGTGCATTTTTGACATCCCTGCCAGCATCTGATGTGAAATTCGATAAACGGATGTAGCCAATACTGTCACTAACCATACCGTAATAGGGAACATTGTTGATGGTAATTTTTTCCCTGGTTACTGTAAATTTCTTTTCTTTTTGCTCGGCATACGGTCTTTTTATCAATAACTCAACCGGGGTATTGGGGGTTCCCTTGAGTAATTCACTCACCTTATCGAGTGCTTTCCCTTTTGTAGAAACACCATCAATTTTCAGCACAATATCTCCAGCCTGTAAACCTGCTTTCTGCGCAGGAAATGATTCATAAGGTTCAGAAATAACAGCATAATCGTCACTTTTCCTGATTAATGCTCCTATGCCGCCATACTGACCGGTTGTCATGAACTTGAAATTATCCATTTCTGACTCCGGGATATAAGTAGTATAGGGATCCAGCGAGCTCAACATGCCATCTATACTGGTTTTTACGAGCTTTTCAGGATCTGTTTTATCTACATAGTACATATTTAATTCCCTGAAAAGGGTATAATATATGTCCAGACTTTTTACAATCTTAAAATCACGATCGGTAAAGCTTACCAGTGTAACTGCTGATAAAACCAGGACCAGCGCGCCAATAGCAAAAAATTTCTTTTTCTTTTTGAAAATCTTCATCTGTATACTTGTTAATTAATTATTCTGTTTTTTAGGATCAATTTCTGTTTCATAATATTAATTTATCATTCAGACATAGATTGTTATGTTGAATGACAGATACTTTACTTAACGCCGGAAAACAGTGTTTTGT
This sequence comes from Bacteroidales bacterium, assembly GCA_035638655.1. GTDB lineage: Bacteria > Bacteroidota > Bacteroidia > Bacteroidales > DASQZP01 > DASQZP01. The sequence continues at coordinate 6,936 of DASQZP010001128.1, read as the reverse complement.
TTTATTTGAAGGAAATACTTCAGTGATAAAGTGTTCCTTTCATTGTAAAAATAGATAAAAAATCCCCGGATCATAGAAAATTAAGAAATTTTAACGATCATGATTAATAATTTTGAGTTCACTCCGAAAAGCTTTTTATTAAGTAAAACTGAAAATCCTATTATTGGCTTTTCGGAGCAGAATCAATTTTAATTTGCCTAAAGGCAATCCGGATCTTTGTTTGGATAAAATAAGGAAGGAATACCAAAAATACATCTAACCAAATCAGGTATAGATGTTACAAACATAACTATTGAAGTTAAAATGCAGGATTAATTTGCACGATGTTTATTGTATTATAATCTTGAATCTTACAATACTTTTACTTCATTTACTTTTCCTGTCATAAGCCTGGGAATTTCGTGCCTGTATTGTTCACGTATCATCCTGATTCTTTCCGGGCTTTTATGTTTATCGTATACTCTTACAATATCTTCAATTTCCCTGAAACGTAACATGCAACCCAATGCCACATCAAAGTTGCGGTCGACCAGGTTGTTTTTCACCATACGGGTAATTGTTTCAAATTCCTTCCAGGTAAGTGTTTCTGGCAAGGTAAAGTAACATTTTTCCTTTTCAAATTCGTCTCTGTACATGCCTGCTTCTTCAATGCTGATCCTGAACACCTTATGTACTTTGATAAGTCCTTCTTCGTTCAAAGGTTTGGACTTTTTATATTTAAGGCCTTCATCCTGAAAACAACCCTGGATTTCAGGAATTTTTTCAAAACAGCTGAGACCTTTCACTCGTACACAGTGATATAAATCGTTATAAATTTGGATTTCAGCATAATTTGAAGTACAGGTATGTTCCTTATAAGACGATATTTTCTTTGCAATACGCGCTATTTCTTCGGTTGAACTTTCTTCCTTCAACACCAGAAAAATTGAACGCGGGATCGATTCACTCGGCAGGTTCTTACCGTGATAACCCGGATATGGGGCCGCATTTTCCAATACCAGCGTGTTTGGCAAAATATTGGAGGTAATGGCCGATAGCCTTTCTTTTTTAAGGATATATCCGGCGGTTTCTAAAATACATTTTGTTTTCATAGTATGCTTTATTACTGGTTTGCTCATTGCCGGCATAGTGTTATAAATATAACAAAAAAAACGACCAATCACAAATTATAAAACATATATTTAGCTTAAAACATGTTGCACAAAACATTATATAAAAGGTTAGCAAATAAGGGATATATTTAACTGTTTAGGTATTTATCTGTATCAAACCGTTTTTTATAATTGATATTTAGACACATAGAATCAATATTTATAAAAAGGGAAATGATTTTTGAAAGGGTTTTTTTCTCTTTTTGATTAGAAAATACTATTTTTAAAATTCACTAATAAACATAAATTATCAGATAAAATATTTTATCAAACATTTTTACTTATATTTGAAACAAGAATGATTTTGAAACGTTATACGAGAGAACTGTTATACCTGAATTAAAACTAAATAAATGAGTGACAGGATTGTATTTTTTGTAGATGATGATAAAATGATCATAAACCTGATGGAATATACTTTCAGAAGCAGGGCCGATTATGAGGTGAAAACATTTTATACAGGTGAAGAATGTATTGAAAACCTGCATTTGAAGCCGGAACTTATCATACTGGATTACATATTTAAAAAACAAAAAGAAGCAAAGCTTTCAGGCCTAGATACTTTAAAAAAGATCAAAGAAATAGATGATTCAATTCCTGTCGTAATGCTGACCAGCGAGGACGATACAACACTGGTAGAAGAATTCAAGAAATATGGGGCTTATAAATACATCGCGAAAGATGCCTATTTTATTGATACGTTAATTGAAACAGTAGAGGAAATTTTAAAGGTGTAACGTATTGATATAACTTTATACTAAAAATGCCGGATCTTCGAAGATCCGGCATTTTTAGTAATGGTAAAAATTAAAAGAGAATTAATTAAAGTTTTTGCGATAACGCAGTTATCGGACATTATGGACAGACGCTAATTACTCATCGCATTCTTTTTTCTTTTACGTGTATTTTCATCCAGTATAATTTTTCTGAGACGCAACGATTTTGGCGTCAGTTCAACATACTCATCTTCCTGAATATATTCAAGTGCTTCTTCCAGGCTGAACTTAACCGGTGGTGTCAGTTTAGCCTTATCATCAGCTCCGGAAGCCCTCATATTGGTTAGTTTTTTCGATTTGCAAACATTAACCACCATATCGCCAGCCCTGGAATTTTCTCCAATTACCTGTCCGGCATAAACCTGTTCCCCGGGTTCAATAAAATATTTTCCCCGGTCCTGCAGCTTGTCAAGGGAATAAGCGTAGGCTGTACCGGTTTCCATGGCAATGAGCGAACCGTTTTGTCTTTTTTCAATATCTCCCTTATGGGGTTCAAAACCTTTAAAACGGTGTGTCAATACTGCTTCTCCGGCGGTTGCTGTCAGAATATTATTCCTTAGACCGATAATTCCCCGGCTGGGAATATCAAATTCCAGATGCAACCGGTCGCCTTTCCGTTCCATATTAGACATTACACCTTTGCGCTGGGTGATAAGGTCAATACTTTTTCCGGAATACTCCTCCGGAATATCGAGGGATAGTTCTTCAATAGGCTCACAAGGTTCTCCACCAATATTTTTGATAATTACCTGGGGCTGTCCAACCTGAAGTTCATAGCCTTCACGGCGCATGGTTTCAATTAAAATTGAAAGATGAAGGACGCCACGTCCAAAAACATTAAATGCCTCGAAACTTTCCGTAGGTTCAACACGAAGAGCCAGGTTTTTTTCCAGCTCTTTATCCAGTCGCTCTTTTATATGCCGCGAAGTAACAAACTTACCTTCTTTTCCGAAAAATGGAGAGTTATTAATGGTAAAAACCATGCTCATGGTAGGCTCATCAATTTTAATACTCTCCAGCGCTTCCGGATTCTCAAAATCGGCAACAGTATCTCCGATATCAAAATTATCCAGTCCAACCAGGGCACAAATTTCACCGGAACCTACCTCCGCCACTTTTTTCTTGGCCAGGCCTTCAAAAACCATCAGCTCTTTTACACGACTGCGTTTAATGGCTCCGTCAGCCTTGACCAGGCTCACCTGCATATTTTCTCTTAATCTTCCACGATGCACCCGGCCGACAGCTATTCTGCCCACATAGGAAGAATAGTCCAGTGAGGTGATGAGCATTTGAGGAGTACCCTCCAAAAATTCCGGCTCCGGTATATTATCAACGATACAATCGAGCAGGGGAGTTATGCTGTCTCCTGGATCATGTAAGTCCGCTGACATCCATCCATTCTTGGCAGAGCCGTAAATAGTAGGAAAATTCAACTGGTCATCGGTGGCTTCCAGGTTAAACATAAGCTCAAATACCTCTTCCTGTACTTCTTCAGGTCGGCAATTAGGCTTATCTACCTTATTGATCACCACAATAGGTTTTAGTCCCAGTTGCAGCGCTTTCTGAAGCACAAAACGAGTTTGCGGCATAGTCCCTTCAAAGGCATCCACCAGCAACAGTACTCCGTCAGCCATATTGAGTACTCTTTCCACTTCACCTCCAAAATCGGAGTGCCCGGGTGTATCAATAATATTTATTTTCGTATCTTTGTAAACGACGGATACGTTCTTAGACAATATGGTTATGCCTCTTTCCCGCTCCAGCTCGTTACTATCCATGATCAGCTCACCTGGCTGCTCATGTTCCTTAAACAGTTTTGACTGATAAAGGATTTTGTCTACAAGCGTTGTCTTCCCGTGGTCAACATGCGCTATGATTGCTATATTTCTTATGCTCTTCATGGTTCACAAAATTGGGATGCAAAGGTATAGCTATTTCTCCTTATAATCCCCATTTTCCGTCGTAAAATAATTGAAATATTGCATCCCTCTGGAAATCACTTCCAAAGGAATACTTAATTTTTCTTTTTTTATTAAAATATTAATTTTTATTTTTGCACGAAAATTTTTTTGATACTGTGAAGAAGAAAAATAAATACGTTATACAGTTCAAAGGATTAAGTGAAGGTAGTCATAAATTTGATTTCAATATAGATAGTGCGTTCTTTGGTTATTACAATTATTCAGATATAAAAGAGGGAAACCTGGTTGCCCTGATTGATCTGGTGAAAAGATCGAATCACATGGAGCTGTCTGTTTCAATAAAAGGAAGTGTGGTGGTCACCTGCGACCGATGTCTGGAACAATTTCCTTTTCAAACGGAATACCACGGACAACTGTTCGTTAAATTCAGTGAGGTCCTGGAAAATGAACCAGATGACGAAATAATCGTTCTCTCTACTAATGAATCTGAATTAAATCTTGGACACTATTTATTTGAGAGTATCTGCCTGAGCTTACCTTATAAAAAGGTACATCCGGGAAAACCTGATAACACGGATGGTTGTAACACTGATATGATTAATAAACTCAATCAGCTTAAAGTTACCGGTGAACCTGAAAAAGAAGATACCGATCCCCGTTGGGACCGGTTAAAAGATATTAAGTTTAATTAAAATAACGTTTAACAAATTTTTTAAAATGGCACATCCAAAACGAAAACAATCGAAACAGCGGAGAAATAAGAGAAGGACTCATGATAAAGCTACCCTTCCTACCGTAATGTCTTGCCAGAACTGTGGTGCAACAGTCTTGTATCACCGCGTATGTCCGGAATGCGGGCACTATAAGGGCAAGCTGGCAATTGAAAAAGAAGTTTCTGCTTAATTGCAGTTTGAATTGAGCCTGTCAATAAAGTCAAGTGTCTGGATCAAAATGTTCGAGAACAAAGCCTGTTCCGTTCTAAACGGGAGCGTGCAAAAATTTTAATCCATATATATGAGGAATTATAATTTTTGCAATAACGCGGTTATCGGCCATTATGGACAGACAGTAATTAAGAAGGACACTTATTTTCTTAGAACTAAATTATTAAATGCTTAGAATAGGAATTGATATTATGGGTGGTGATTATGCACCAGAAGCAGCAGTAAAAGGTGCTATTCTCGCCCATAATGAACTCAAAGAAAAGGCTAAACTGGTATTGATCGGTAATCAAGATCAAATTCATTCTATTTGTGAAAAATCTCAGTTTGATCCTTCTCTCTTTGAAATAGTGCATACCACTGAAGTAATTGGTATGGGAGAACACCCTGCTAAAGCGTTTTCGCAAAAGCCGGATTCCAGCATTGTTGTGGGTTACAATATGCTCATGAAAAAAGAGATAGATGGATTTGCCAGCGCCGGCAGTACCGGTGCCATGTTGGTCGGTGCCATGTATACCGTCAAATCAATCCCCGGAATAATCAGGCCAAGTATTACTGCCGCAGTACCTTCCGGTAATGAAAAACCAATTATTCTGCTTGATGTGGGTATAAATCCTGATTGTAAACCTGATGTATTGTATCAGTATGCAATACTGGGTTCCAAATATGCGGAATACGTCTACAAAATAGACAATCCAAAAGTGGGACTTTTAAACATCGGAGAAGAAGAAGAAAAGGGTAATTTACTTACCAAAGCTACTTACCAGGCAATGAAGGGTACCCGTGACTTCAACTTTATTGGAAACATAGAAGGTCATGATTTTTTCAACGATGACAAGGCAAATGTCATCGTTTGTGATGGTTTCGTAGGCAATGTAATGCTTAAAGAAGCTGAAGCTTTTTACATGCTGGTAAAAAAGAGGAATATGACCGATGAATTTTTCGAAAAATTCAATTTCGAGAATTACGGGGGTACTCCCATATTAGGTATCAATGATGTGGTAATAATTGGTCATGGAATATCTAATGATATCGCCATTAAAAATATGGTACGGCATACATTTGATGTTATAGAAGCCAGGTTAATTGACAAAATAAAAGAAGCATTTAAATAATGATAAAAATTAGAGCTGCAATTACGGGGGTAGGAGGATATGTTCCTGATTATGTTCTTACCAACGACGAATTGAGTAAAATGGTAGATACCTCTGATGAATGGATCATGCAGCGTATAGGGATCAAAGAAAGACGGATACTGAAGGAAAAAGGAAAGGCTACTTCTGATCTTGGAACAAGGGCTGTAGAAGACCTTTTTAAGAAGAAAAATGTGAATCCAGACGAAATTGACCTTGTTATTTGTGCAACGGTTACGCCGGATATGATGTTTCCGGCAACGGCAAATATTATTTCTCATAAAACAGGGATTAAGAACGCTTTTAGTTTTGACATCAATGCTGCCTGTTCCGGATTTATTTTCGCACTGGAAACAGCTGCAAAATATGTTGAGTCAGGAGCTTATAAGAAGGTTCTCGTTGTTGGAGCTGATATGATGTCAACCATTACAGACTATACCGACCGCACTACCTGTCCTCTTTTTGGTGATGCTTCAGCAGCCGTAATGCTGGAACCTACAGAAGAAGAAGTAGGGATAATGGACCACATTCTTCATGTTGACGGACAGGGTCATAAATACCTGCACATGAAAGCAGGAGGGAGCCTGAAGCCACCATCTCATGAAACCGTTGACAATCGCGAACATTTTATTTATCAGGAAGGTCAAACAGTATTTAAGTTTGCTGTTTCAAACATGGCTGATATCTCGGTAGAAATTATGGAAAAGAATAATCTTACTGCAGATGACCTCGCGTGGCTGGTACCGCATCAGGCAAATATGAGGATTATTGAAGCTACAGCAAGACGAATGAACCTGCCCAAAGAAAAGGTTATGATAAACATACAGCGTTACGGAAATACTACTGCCGCCACTATTCCATTATGTCTGTGGGAATGGGAAGATCAATTGCATAAAGGTGATAACATCATCCTTAGCGCATTTGGTGGTGGTTTTACCTGGGGATCCATCTATCTTAAATGGGCATATGATGGAAAATAAGCAGCAATTAATGGCAATATAATGCACGAATAC
>DASQZP010001127.1:0-4090 GCA_035638655.1 Bacteroidales bacterium | reverse complement strand
TTTAATTACCTGCAGATTCACCTGATTATCGTCGACTACTAAAATTTTATCCGGCATAACAAAATCCGTATTCTTATTATCTTTTAGTTAGTTATGTTAGTTATGTGACTCACCAATATCTGCCCCCTGTCCAACCAGGGTTACTAATATCTGTTTTTTAGCCTGAAATCACGCTTTTTTTCAAAACAAAATTAAAAACAAATTACAAGCAACTAACTTAAAATATTTTATCAGATATTTGATCAGTCTTGTATTTTAAGCCACTACTAATGTTATACGGGTTGTAAATGAAAAGTTATACTGAAAGCCGTATTTTTGATAAAAAATACCTCTCTAACAATTTTGAAATATACGGAATAATATGTTCCGGTATCGAACGATATTCCATTAATGCTCTTATCAAAATATAATCAGTATATTATATCAGAATCAGGCTACCACAACCACATCCTGATCCTTCAGGTATTCAATTTGTTCGGCAGGTACCCTGTTACCGATTACATTTACATACTCCAGATTGGGCAGATCAAAAAGAGGAGAGATATCATCGATCTCATTTCGGGAAAGATCTGCAATGCGCAGCCTGGAAAGATTATTTAATGCATCGATAATACCAATCTGGTTATCTGCCAGGTAAAGTTCCTCCACCATTTCAAGTTCCCAAAGATCTGTAATATCAACAATTTGGTTACCTGACAGATCAAGAATTCTGACATGCGTACAATATTGGATCCCGTCAAGGTCCATTATTTCATATTCAGCCATGTCAATCTCATCAAAATCTTCGAGATAATAGGGTGGAAACTGAACATACAGGCTTCCGTATATTTTGCGTTTTACTGCCCTGTAAAATGAGCTGTTCGGTTCCGGAATCCCGGTTTGGGTAGCAAATGACTCATCATGCTCCGGACTTCCATCAAAGAAATATTCAAAACCATGATCCTGGTAATCCCATTCATACTGCGGAGAATAATCGATATCCTCATCTAAACTGAATTCTTCTTCAACTACCCAGTCTTCAATATCCTTAATTTTCAGAATATGTTCAAACCGTCTGAACTCATTGCTTTTCCCTGATTTTTGGAGTTGGTCGATCTCCTCCCTGTAATGCGCACCCCGGTCGGGATGGTATAACATAACAAGCTTTGAAAAACATTTGCTCACCTGTTCATCGTCCACTTGCACATATTCAGAAACAATACGTGAAATCTTCTGAATTTCTCCATATTGCCTGGCCTTATACAGACCGATAATACGGGCTGTAATCCTGTTCAGGTTTGCATCAGTATAGGCTTCAGTTAACTGGCTATATAAACTCTCACTCATAATGCATTTTTCAAACTCGAAAAGCAGGCATTTAATTCCTCACTTTTAACCACAAAACTAAGTCAAACATATTCAAAATGCAGGAGATTATAGATGTTTTTTAAGACAGACGGTCTTATTTTTGACAGGATTTTGTCAGGATGCAGGTTGATTCGCTTTTCACATATTATTTCCTGTGATACTTACTGATATTCAGAGAAGTTCTCTTTTCGCCACCATTTTTCAGTTGCCACTTGATCATCAATATTGAGTATTTCACCAATTTTCGGTGTAATAACCTTAATATTCATTGCATCCGCTGCTGTTTCAAGGCGTTCTACAGGTTCAGTCCAGGGATGCAGGCTCAGCTTAAATTTACCCCAGTGGATTGGGAGTAATAATTTACCGTTCAGATCGATATGCGCCTGTGCAGTTTGTTCCGGCATCATGTGAATATATGGCCAGGCTGTGTTGTACTGCCCACATTCAAGCAAAGTCAGGTCAAATGGCCCAAACTTCTCGCCTGTTTCCTTAAAATGGGTTCCATAGCCCGAATCACCACCATAAAAGATTGTTTGATTGTCAGTCTTAATAATATACGAACACCAGAGGGTTGAATTACGATCCGTTAAACGGCGTCCTGAAAAATGCCTGGCTGTGGTTATTGCCAGTTGCAATTTATCGTTAACCATATAACTACCCTCCCATCTTACCTCCACCACTTTTTCGGGATCTACTCCCCAGCGGAACAGATGAGCTGCTACCCCAAGCGGAACATAGAAAGATTTAACCTTGTGACTGATTTTTTTAATGGTGGACATGTCCAGATGGTCGTAATGGTCATGTGAGATTAAAACCAGATCGATCTCAGGAAGGCTTTCCGGATCAAATTCATGGCTGTAATCGAAACTGGTTGTTCCCATGAAATTTACCGGTGAAGCTTTTTTACTGAAAACAGGATCTGTCAGAATAATAAATCCTTCTATATTTAACATTACTGTAGAATGTCCAAACCAAACCACTGACAGTCCATTATGAGTCTTTAAAAAGTTATTGCTACTGAATGGAACTACATTGACGGGTTCTGAGGGCCTGCCATTTTCCGTTCCTTTAATAAATCCGCGCAAAACAGACCAAAATGATACATCTTTGTCATACATAGGAGTATCCTGCCGGTTATGAAATTTTCCATCTTTATAATCTTTTGATTTTTTCATTCGCTGCAGTGTATGTTTACCTGGTCTGCTGCCGAAAGCCGGGTTCAACCCGAGAAACAACACAACAAGAATAAAAAGTGTGACAAGGCAGATAAGGATAACTTTTATCATAAACTATGTAAGTTGAGGAAATAATTTTGTTGAAAAAATCAGATCTATATGCAGAATCAAACCATAACTGATTGTGAAACAGCATGCAAATTGCATCACTGTTTTTACTGATTTTGTTTCGATCAATACTGACATAAACACCAGCAGGGCATTTTTGTTAAATCATCTTCAATTTTATAATAGAAAAAATTATATTCCGGGAACCGGCCGGATAAATTCTCTGAGATTTGATTTAAGGATAGTTATGAGTTCCTGCATATTTGAAATTTTCGTTTCAGTAAACAAAAAGCCAAACACCGGGTATTTGTGATAGTTTATCTTTCTCAGCTCCAGGGGATGTTCGAAAAGGGTGAGTAATTTGTCATAATCAAAGGAGTGAATTTGATCTTCGTGAAGACCGGTACTGTTATCAAGTACAATCACACTGTAAACCTTGTTTTCTTTGCCTTTAAGTATTTCATTCCAGTCAGGTTTTAGGCCATTAAAAAAATACTCATAAGAATTGAATCCATAGGAAAACCATGTCATATCAGCCGTGGTACACCATCCGCCAAATCTCATTGGATTTATCTCAATGGGTAGAATCCTTCCCGAATCATCCACTCTCAATTCTGCATGCAAAGGAAAATTCTTCAAACCTGCCATATCTCCGATTTTTTGAAGATAGGCTCCGAACTTCCGCAACCACTGTTCAATAATTATTTTGGAACTTATATAGACACGGTCACTTACGTCCTTTTCAGAACCAAACAGGTGTTCAAAAATATTTAAAACAGTTACCTTCCCTTTACTGTCAAAATAAGCATCTATAGCAAATTCAGTACCGGTTACATATTCTTCAATAATAAAATTTGAGGTGTTTAATACTTCTTTTGGATACAGATGAGCTACCTGTTCAATCTCCTGATGCAACAGTTTTACGGTTGTTTTCCATTCAGCAACATTGTTAACCCGGTGAACTCCCATACTAAAAAATCCTACTGCTGGTTTTATAATAACAGGAAATACTAATTTATCTGCCTTTGCTGAATTGAGCTGTTCAAATTTCAAAATTTTGAAAAAATACTCAGGATGCAGCGCATTCGTAGATTCTCGGAAAATACCTTTATCCTTAAAAAGATTAATTTTCCCGGGTAAATCGCTGAATTGTAAATTTTCTGCAATCCAACCCAGGGCATTCTCAGAATTTGAGTACAAAGGAAAATGATCTTTTGACTTTAATTTATCAATCGCATCACTTTCAGTAACATAAACAACATCCTCACCATTTAGATGCTTTTTTGCTGCCGGTGTTAAAATTACAGGAATGTTGTGTTTTACCAGTGTCTCTTTAAGAAACGGAGATACATCAGGGTCATCAAGGAGAATCATTATGTTTAAATTAAATTTTTTGAATTCAAAAATAGTTTCTTTTCTAAAGCCTTCATTAAGGATACGAATGAAATTTTATTTTTTTA
>DASQZP010001126.1:0-4459 GCA_035638655.1 Bacteroidales bacterium | reverse complement strand
TTATTTTTTGGAAGCTTGTGCTCAAGGCAATAACTTTAAAGATTCAATTCTAATTCTTACTGACAAACAAGACGCCCAGATGAAGATCTCTGTCAGCGATCTGAACAGTTTGTTGCTTAAATCTTTTCCGGCTGACCAGGTATCAACGCTCGATTTTCGAATCCGGGCAGTATTGGTACAGGATGCAGGTACAGGTGTAAAACCACCGACCTATGTATCCGAGACGCAAACTGCTGATGTTACCCTATATGGCTTGCCCAGACTTGACTTGTTAAATTCAGGTATGGACCAGAAAATTGAATCAGCGCTCGGAGATGGCAGCTATACAGGGTTGGTTAAACTGGATCCCAATAATCCATTTACACTGAAAGATCCGGATGCCAATGTTGTCTATGGTGGTAGTGGAGGTAACCTGGTAGTTGATGGAAGCGGTATAGCGGCCGATCAGGCAGGATGGTATCAACTTGATGCAAATACCAATGATCTTACTTATGATTTGAATCCTCACATGATCGGTGTGATTGGCGATTTTAATGGTTGGAGCGCTCCTGATACAAAAATGGATTATAATCCTGAAGGAGACTACTGGCATGTTACAGTTGATCTGACTCCGGGTGGCATTAAATTCAGGATGAATGACTCCTGGAGTGATGGCATTAACCTGGGAATTGGTGATGCTGATCATCCGGAATATACACTTGATAATCTCTGGAACAATGGTTCAAGTCAGAATATTCCGATATCTTCTGCCGGTTCCTATAGTATCAAGTTGTATATCGGAACTTCAACCTACAAATGTACTATTACAAAGAATTGATGTAATTTGATTTGCATGATCATTAATATTTATAATTCAAAAGATAAGATCAATGAAAAAAATATCAATATATAAACTAATGTCATTCCTGGTGAGTGCGGCAATCTTAATTGCCGCCTGTACCAAGGAGAATTCGGATGTAAGGCTCGATCCGAAACTGTCTACCTCACAGGTAATGAATGTAAAAGCAGATGCGGCTACTGTTGTTGGTTTTGTGGTGGCTTCCGGAAATGGTTTTTCCGAAAAAGGGGTCTGCTATAATACAGAAAAAAATCCTACTATTGCCAATAACAAGGTTGTGTTTGATTCTGTAAGCAACAAGGCAACTTTCACTGTTGAACTCAAAGGTCTTGATTATACTACCAAGTATTATGTGCGTGCTTATGCAACGGGCGAGAATGGTACTATTTACGGAGAGGAGATGTCATTTACAACCCCTGTTGCATTACCAACCCTGACCACTGCTGAAATTGATATTACCTCGATTGAGGCAAATACTGCTGCTGGTGGTGGTAATGTTACCGACTGGGGTGGTGATGATGTAACTGCGCGTGGAGTATGTTTTGGTATGGAAGCGAATCCCACAGTTGCCAATGATACAACTGTTGATGGTAACGGAACCGGTGAATTTACCAGTATGCTTTCAGGCCTCCGGGGCAAAACTATGTATTATGTTCGTGCTTATGCCACCAACAGTGCGGGTACAGGTTACGGACCACAGGTATCGTTTACTACTTTGCCCGATGTACCTACGGTTACTACAGACAATGTTACAGGGATAACCAAGACTGAAGCAGTTTCAGGCGGCATGGTTTCTTACGATGGTGGAGAAGCAGTTACACAGCGAGGTCTTGTTTGGAGCTTGTCCGAAAATCCAACCTTAAGCGATAATGTTATTGTCGATACCAAAGCTGATACCGGATCTTATGTTTCCAATATTTCTGGTCTTGAAAAGAATACTATCTACCATGTGAGAGCCTATGCAACCAATGATATTGGTACGGGTTATGGGGAAGACATATCATTTACTACAAAGAGTGATATTGTAACATTATGGGTACCTGGCGCCTATCAGGGCTGGGATCCTGCCGGAGCAACCGATTCTTTGAAGAATACAATCAGTGACCCGGTAGTAAAAGGATATGTTTATATGTCTACTGCAGGAGAGTTTAAATTTGTGGCGCAAAAGGACTGGAGTCCTGTAAACTATGGAGCCGGTGATAGTGAAGGAACCCTGGCTCTGAATTCATCAACAAATCTGAGTGTGTCCGAACCAGGATACTACTATTTTGAAGTTGATCTGGATAACCTCACTTACACTGCAACAAAAACCAACTGGGGCGTAATAGGAGCAGCTACAGCTGATGGATGGAATTCCAGCCAGCCCATGACTTACAGCGAAGTATTCAACAGGTGGTTTGCTACCATACCTATGACGGCCGGTGAGTTTAAGTTCAGAGCAAATGATGCATGGGATATTAATTATGGTGCAGGAGATTCTGAAGGTACTTTAGCCTTTAATAGTTCGACAAACTTGTCATTGGCTACAGATGGTACCTACACTGTCATGCTGGATCTGTCTCAGCCGAATCATTATACTTACGCTTTGACAACGTGGAGTATCATCGGAAGTTCAACCCCGGGAGGCGACTGGAGTACTGATATTGATATGATTCCAAATGCTGATAATACCTGGACTGTAACTGCTGATCTGCTGCAGGGTGAATTTAAGTTCAGGGCTAATCACGCATGGGATTATAACCTGGGAGGTACTCCTGATGCATTGTCCTGGGGGAGTCCGGATAATATTCCCATTGATGCTGATGGTAATTATACCATTACACTTGATTTAGTTAATGGTACTTATACTGCTGTACTAAATTAGCAGATCTTAGTTTTGAAGTTATCCTCATCATTTATGGTGAGGATAACTTCTGATTTTAATCATTTTCTTGTTTTGGGTATTCTTTTGTGTAAAGCAAATTTTCTGTTTATCGGATTTTTTATGTTCCTGTTTCAATCAGGCTATATGCATTTGATCACGAACCTTATTAACCTGATGTGTTAAAAATTATTGTAAATATGATTACCAATTCTGCACTAAAAATATTATTTATCCAGTTGTACCTGTTATTCAGCCTGTCTGCAATCAGTCAGGTGGTTACAACTGAGCCACCGCTGCCTTTTGATAACAAACCTGTAACTGTTTACTTTGATGCTACACAGGGTGACCAGGGGTTGATGAACTTTACAGGAGATGTATATGCACATACAGGAGTGCTGACCGATAAAAGTCAATCTGATAATGACTGGAAATATGTTAAAGCAGAATGGACTACAAACATACCGGAATGTAAGCTGACCCGTATTAGTACCAACCTTTACTCACTTGATATTTCTCCTTCCATAAGGGAATTTTACGGGGTACCTGCATCCGAAAAAATAGTAAAAATGTGTTTTGTCTTCCGTAATTCCGATGGTTCAAAAACCGGCCGTGATGACGGGGGAAAGGATATCTTCACAGATGTCTTTGAAGAAGGCCTGAATGTTTCTTTTATCAATCCTTCAAAATATTTTACATTACTTGAAGACGGTGAATCTGTTCCGGTTGAAATAAGTGCTACGGCCAGTGATTCCATTGCGCTTTTTCTTGATAATAACTGGATTGCTTCAGATACCGGTACAACACTGATCGATACTGTTCAGTTTACCGGAAATACTACACATATTGCTGTTACCAGGGCATATAAAGATGGAGAATCAAAAGCAGATACTGCTTATTTTTTGATTAAATCACCTGTTCAGACAGAACCATTGCCCGCGGGAATGCAGGATGGTATTAATTATATTGATGACAATACCGTTACACTGGTGCTCTATGCACCCCGGAAAACAAATGTTTATCTGTTAGGCGATATGAATAACTGGACACCGGATAACAGTTATCAGCTTAAAAAGGATGGTGATCGTTTCTGGATCACAATGAACGGTCTCACTAAAGGCAAAGAATACGGGTATCAGTACATGGTGGATGACTCATTGCTGATAGGGGACCCGTATGCTGATAAAGTGCTTGATCCCTGGAATGACCAGTATATTTCACAGGAAACCTATCCAAATTTAAAACCATATCCTGCCGGAAAAACACAGGGTATTGTCACTGTTTTCCAGACAGGCCAACAGGAATATGTATGGAAGAACAAAGATTTTATACCCCCGGCTAACGAGGATTTGGTGATCTATGAATTGCTGATCCGGGATTTTACCGAACAGCACACTTACCAGTCTCTTATTGATACCATTAATTATCTTGACCGGTTGGGTATCAATGCGATCGAACTGATGCCCATAAATGAGTTCGAGGGAAATGAAAGCTGGGGGTATAATCCTGATTATTATTTTGCGCCGGATAAATATTATGGTCCGAAAAATGACCTGAAAGCTTTTATCGATACCTGTCATGGCCGGGGTATTGCCGTGATTCAGGACATGGTACTGAATCATTCCTATGGTTTATCTCCACTTGTTCAGCTTTATTTTGATCCTACAGCCGGAGATTACGGACAACCGAAGAACAATCCCTGGTACAATGCTACCTCACCAAATCCCTCCTATAGCTGGGGATACGATTTTAACCACGAA
>DASQZP010001125.1:0-10899 GCA_035638655.1 Bacteroidales bacterium | reverse complement strand
GCACCTTTACCGTCAAAGAGGTCATCCTGTAATACATACTCAACAGAAGCTGAAATTGGTGGTACTTTGTTGGTATAATAACTTCCGGAATACAGGGTCGATCCTAATCCAAGTCCGAGGTTTATGATTTTTTCCCCTTTTGCAACTTCCTGTGCACTGGCTGCAGAGAACCCGATTATTAGAAGTGCGATTAACATGCTGCTTTTCAGTTTCATAAATTTAGGTTTTAATTTAACATTAGCAGATTTACTAATTTCATCCGGCTACCACTTAGTTAAAAAGCCGGAATATTTCAGGGGGTGAAGATAGGTGGGGTTTTATGAAAAAAATTGTAAAAAATGGTCAGAACCGGATTATCCCGGTTTAGGTCACTGTTGCGCTTTGTTTAAATTGATTTACACAAAAATATTTATAAATGAATGAAAAATTATATGTATTAATATGATGGTGAAATTAAAAGAAGTGAAAGGAATATAATTATTAATTTTGGTGAAAATCGGGCACGAATGTATTTTAGTATCTGTAACACAAAAAAAATAAAATCTGTTTGAAAAAATCAATCTGTTATGAAAAAAATATTGTATCTCTCTCTGATTTTTATGTTTTTTTGCTCATATCTCAGGGCTCAGGATACCTGGCCCCATGGACGTATTATCGTTTCTGACAACGGGCATTTTCTTAAATACGAAGATGGCACTCCTTTTTTCTGGCTGGGAGATACAGGTTGGGAAATGTTTCACAGGTTAAAAATGAGTGAGATAGACCAATATCTGAGTAACCGGGCAGAAAAGGGTTTTACCGTGATACAGGCGGTCCTTATTGCCGAGAATGACGGCTTACGTACCCCTGATAAAGAAGGTCAGCTGCCGCTCATTGACCTGGATCCCACAAAGCCTAACGAGAAATATTTCAGGTTTGTTGATTCTGTCGTTCGTCTGGCACGTTCAAAAGGATTGGTGATGGGGCTTCTTCCCACCTGGGGAGACAAAGTTAGTAAATTCTGGGGCGTTGGTCCGGTAATTTTTAATGAGAAAAATGCATATACCTATGGACACTGGCTGGGAGAACGGTATAAGGACGATAAAAATATCATCTGGATACTGGGAGGAGACCGTCCGCCTGCTAATGATACTGCTGACTGGCGGCCTGTATGGCGCGCCATGGGAAAAGGGATGATTGACGGCACCGGCAATCATGCCTTAATTGCCTATCATCCTTCCGGCTGGCAATTTACCTCTGATTATTTTCAGAACGAAGCCTGGCTGGATGTCAATATGATGCAATCGGGGCATGGCAGCGGTCATGATGTACCGGTATGGGAATGGATTATCCGCGACTGGAACATGGTTCCGCACAAACCCACACTTGATGCCGAGCCTAATTATGAAGATCATCCGGTGAGTCCATGGCCAAAATGGAATCCTGCTAACGGATATTTCAGGGATTACGACGTGCGTAAA
Organism: Bacteroidales bacterium; assembly: GCA_035638655.1. GTDB lineage: Bacteria > Bacteroidota > Bacteroidia > Bacteroidales > DASQZP01 > DASQZP01. The sequence continues at coordinate 9,439 of DASQZP010001125.1, read as the reverse complement.
CAAACCTATCGCTCTGTATTTGCTGGTGCGTGTGGGGTAACCTACGGGAATCACAGTGTGTGGCAGTTCTATAATCCGTCGGTACAAGGAATCAATCATGTTGAACGATTTTGGTATGAAGCGCTTGACAGGCCAGGTGCTGTTCAGATGGGGTATCTGAGAAATCTGATGGAATCGCGGCCACAACTGGACAGGATTCCGGATCAGCTTATTATTCTTGATGGTCAGGGTGAGAAGGGTGAACACATCTGTGCAACCCGGGATGGCAAAGGCAGCTATTTGATGGTGTATCTGCCGGTAGGTAAAAAAATCACCATCAATACTTCATCCATTCATTCGGACCGCATTGTGGTTAGCTGGTTTAATCCGGCAAATGGCAAACTTCGTCCGCTGGGTGAAATGGACCGGCAGGACAGCATGTCTTTTATCCCTCCGGAGCTGGGGGCTGGTAACGATTGGGTGTTAATTACTGATGATCCGTTGTATCATTATTCGTTGGTGTTTCGGTGATTGGGGTTACCATAATGTCGCCCCTACAGGGCTACCATAATGTCGCCCTGACTGGGCTGGATCTGGAATATATTGTTGATAATCGGTTTTCTGCCCGGTATGACATTATTGTAACTCCGTAGGTGCAATATTATGGTAGAATAATTTTATCATTCAAAAAGAATAAAAACCTCTTCACCTAAACATTATCACCTCGTAATCTGTTTTAATTGCTGATAGATACTCTAATCTTAAAATGCCTGGCAATGAGAAACAACGAACCTTTATTAATCAGGCTAAGCCGCACACCTGCTTACAACGGAACTATTCTGGTCCGGCTGGTTGTAGGTTTAATTTTTCTTTCTGAAGGAATCCAGAAATTTATTTTTCCTGCTGCACTGGGTACCGGCCGGTTCGAAGCAATCGGTTTTATTCATCCTGCTTTCTGGGCTTACTTTACGGGTACTTTTGAGATTATCTGCAGCTTGATGGTACTGGCCGGACTGCTAGCCCGTCTGGCTGCTGTCCCGCTTCTAATCATTATGCTGGTAGCTTTTGTAACTACCAAATTTCCCATACTGCTCGAGCAGGGTTTTTGGAAAATGGCGCATGAATATCGTACTGATTTTGCCCTTACCCTGTTAAGTATTTATCTGATTTTTTACGGAGCCGGCAGATGGTCTTTCGACTCCGCTATTATAAACCCTAAAAAAACATAAGCAATGTTTTATCAGAAGAAAAAAATTCCCGGGGCCTCTCAGCAGGCCATCAACGAAAGGAGGGCTTTTCTGAAAAAGGGACTGGCTGCAGGAGCAGTTGGTCTGACAGGTTTTGGTCTGATTACCGGATGTAATAACGAGAACGGGGAGGAGGAAGAAATCGGGGTTTCTCCGCCTGAAGATCTGATGCGTGAGCATGGGGTGCTCAACCGTATCCTCCTCATTTACGATAATTGCAATAAACATCTGTTGGATGGTACCGACTTTCCTGTGGAAAGTCTATATAATTCTGCCCAGCTGATAAGGAATTTTATTGAGGAATATCATGAGAAGCTGGAGGAAAATCATTTGTTCCCCAGGTTTGAAAAGGCTGGAAAACTGGTGCAACTGGTGCAGATACTTCGCGCGCAGCATGCTGTGGGGCGGAACCTGACTGCTCAGATCATTGAACTTACAAAAAACAAGTCGCTTACAGGTAACGAAGATGCTGATAAACTGGCTTCATTACTGGAAAGTTTCAATTATATGTACCGTCCGCACGAGGCACGTGAAGACACTGTGCTTTTCCCGGCTTTACGGGAAATTGTTTCAAAGAATGAATTTGATTCCATGGGCGAAGATTTTGAAAAGCTTGAAAATAAATTATTTGGTGAAGACGGTTTTGACAGTATTGTGGATAAGGTAGCCGGACTTGAAAAACAGCTGGGTATCTTTGAGTTGTCGAAATTTACACACGCGGGTGATTAATTTGCTGTTTTAGTTGTATCTTGCGCAGCAAAAAAAATCAGAGACAAACATGCAGGATAAGAATCAGTTGTTATTCGGGATCAGAAGTGTTATTGAAGCAATAAATGCCGGGAAAGAGATAGAGAAAGTGCTGATCAGGAAAGGTTTGCAGGGAGAACTCTATCAGGAATTATTCAGCCTGGTCAATAACCGGAAGATCCCTTTCCAGTTTGTACCGCTGGAGAAGATCAATCGTATCACACGGAAGAATCATCAGGGGGTAATTGCTTTCATGTCGCTGATTGAATACCAGTCGCTGGAAGCACTTGTTCCCGGTCTTTTTGAGAGTGGAAGAACTCCTTTTATCCTGATTCTCGACCAGGTTACCGATGTTCGTAATTTTGGGTCAATAGCCCGTACAGCAGAATGTGCCGGGGTGGATGCCATCGTGATTCCTGATAAAGGTGCGGCACAGATCAATTCAGACGCTATTAAAACTTCTGCAGGAGCACTCAACAGAATTGCAGTTTGCCGGAGCCACTCTCTTACAGGAACTTTGAAGTTTCTGAAGGAGAGCGGGTTGATTATTGCTGCTGCTACCGAAAAGGCTGAGCAGCTGCCTTACGACAAAGTACTTACCGGTCCTGTCGCCCTGATCATGGGGGCTGAGGACAAAGGAATATCGCCATCTTTGCTGAAAATTGCCGACGAATGGCTTAAAATTCCGGTAAACGGACAGATTGCTTCTCTGAATGTTGCGGTAGCCACCGGAGTTATCGTATATGAAATTATCAGGCAGCGCATGGTGGCGCAAACCTGATGATACTTTTGATTCGAATTTTATTCAATTAGTATCGGAATCATGAATATAGCTTTTTTACTATATATAAAAGCATTTCGATATTAGTAAATATACTCTAATATTCGTAATATTTTTATGTCCTCATGCCGGACAGGCATTTACTTTTTCCAATCCCTGTCAGCCGAACAAGTTCTCTGGCAGGCGGGGATGAAAAAGTAAACCAAAAATCTTGAAAAGCCTGGGCTCCCCACTAGCCACGGCCGACCCGAAGTCGCGGCTTTTCGGCCACCGCGCCCTACTAATAAGTATTTTTCAAAATTAGGAACCCTCTGCAATTTATATACTACTATTAGTAATCCTTTAAATAAATAGATATATTAATCATTGTTGAAAGTCATATTATTCTTCCTTAGTCCCCTAATCAATTGGAAGATGCCGGCTAAAGCTTTCTTCCAGTGAAATAAAAGTTTCCGTACGGGAAATTCCTTCAATGGACTGTAATTTATCAGTAAGGATAGTTTTCAGGTGTTCATTATTTTTTGTATATACCTTAATGAAAAGTGCATAATTTCCGGTAGTATAATGGCATTGGGTAATTTCAGGAATTGCTTCCAGTTCTTTTACCACTCTTTTGTACATGCTGGCTTTTTCCAGAAAAATACCCATGTAGGCACAGGTATGATAGCCTATCTTTTTGGGATCAATAGTGAATTCAGAACCGGTAATGACCCCCATTTTAATTAATTTTTGTACCCGCTGATGAATGGCCGCTCCTGATACATTGCATTCACGGGCAACCTCAAGAAACGGAATCCGGGCATTGCTCCTGATTAGTGTTATGATCTTCTTGTCCAGGTTATCAATCTGATAGTTTTCTTCCATTTTTAGACGTTTTAAATATATGAATGTTCGTTTTTACACTATTAATATTTCAAATTGTTAATAAAAATAGATAATTTTTGTAAAACAGTAAAAATTTTTTGGATAAATATGATAAATGAATAAATTTGTTTGTGTTATAAAACACAATTAATTATTACCAACTTTCTGGCAGAAACTGGTATTAAGGATATTTTAATTGATAAAACATTAAAAAACAAATTGTTATGTTCAGAGGATTATTTATACCTGAAAATTATAAACCGGTATTGGGTTTAAAGAAAACAGAAAAGGCAATCAAACTGGTAAAAGATTTTTTTGAGCTGAATCTGTCAGCCGATCTCAGACTACGACGTGTTACCGCCCCACTATTTGTGTTGCGGGGTACAGGAATTAATGATGATCTTAACGGTGTGGAGAGGCCGGTGGCTTTTCCGATTAAAGACATGAACGATGCGGTGGCTGAAGTGGTTCACTCGCTTGCCAAATGGAAAAGAATGGCGCTGGCTGATTATAATATTAAACCGGGCTACGGGCTTTATACTGATATGAATGCCATCAGGCCTGATGAAGAGCTTGATAACCTACATTCCTTATATGTTGATCAGTGGGACTGGGAGCTGTCCATCAATAAAGAAGACCGTACCCTTGATTTTCTGAAGGATATTGTCTCCCGCATATATGATGTGCTGAAGCGTACAGAATTTATTCTCTATGAACATTACGGGGATTTGAAGCCCAAACTGCCTAAGCAAATCAAATTCGTCCACACAGAGGAATTGCAGGTTATGTACCCGAATCTGAGTCCTACTGAAAGAGAAGATAAGTACCTTGAAGAACACGGTGCGGCTTTTATAATCGGAATAGGTGGCAAACTGGTGGATGGAAAACCGCATGATGGCCGTGCTCCTGATTATGACGACTGGACCACTCCAACCGAAAAAGGTTTCCGCGGACTTAATGGTGATATTATGTTATGGAACCCGGTGCTGAAATGTGCTTTTGAGATATCCTCAATGGGGATTCGCGTTGATAAGGATGCGCTGAACAGACAACTGGAGCTTACAGGTAAAGAAGAGCGCAAAGAATTACTTTTCCACAAGCGGTTGCTGAATGACGAACTTCCCCTGTCAATAGGCGGAGGCATTGGACAGTCGAGGCTTTGCATGTATTTTCTGAACAAGGCACATATCGGAGAGATACAGTCCGGTATCTGGCCGGCAGATATGAGGGAAACCTGCATTAAAAACAATATTTTCCTGGTTTAATATAAATAGTTAAGTATAACAATAATCATAACAGAGCTGTTTTTCCTGCAGCTCTGTTTTTTGTATCTATTTACCTGCCAGCCTGGCAAAATCTTCACCAGTGGGGTTCTGGAAGACCCTGAGTCCGAATTCCGGAATTACAGCAATAATGTGATCAAAAATATCCGCCTGGATGGCTTCGTAATTTGCCCATGCCTGATCGTTGCTAAAAACATAGACCTCCAGGGGAATGCCCTTTTCTGTCGGTGTCAGATGTCTTATCAGGAAGGTCATGTCGTTATGGATCTTAGGATGATGTTTCAGGTATTCCTCCAGGTATTTTCTGAAAGTTCCCAGGTTGGTCATTCGTCGTCCGTTTACCAGCACTGATTCATCGATTTCCTGCTTGCGGTTGTATTCTGAAAGTTCTTGTTGTTTCTTTTCAATATACTCTTTCAGGTACTTTATTTTCTTAAAACGGGCAATCATCTCATCATTGCAAAATCGCACGCTTTTCATATCAATATTGATGGATCTTTTTATTCTCCGACCTCCCGATTCTTCCATACCACGCCAGTTATTGAAAGATTCAGAAACCAGCGCGTAAGTCGGGATAGTACTGATGGTCTTGTCCCAGTTTTGTACTTTTACGGTATTCAGACTGATGTCAATCACATTACCATCGGCATTATGATTGGGCATGCTGATCCAGTCACCCAGCCTTACCATGTCATTGGCTGATAGTTGTACCCCTGCCACCAGGCCCAGTATGGAATCCTTAAAGATCAGGATCAATACGGCAGCCATGGCTCCCAATCCTGCAAAAAAGGTCAGAACACTCTTGTTTAGTAATATGGAAAGCACGAAAATGATACCCAGGAAATAAACGATAATTTTAAAAACCTGTACATACCCTTTTATTGGCCGGTTTTTGGAAATGGGGAGCGTCATATATATGTCATGCAACCCCGAAATCAGGGAATCAAGTACCAGCAGGCCAATAACAAGCATATAGATATAGACGCCTGTGTGAATAATATTTTTTAAAGTAGGGAATGCATCGAGCGAATAGTCGATTGTATAATAAACCACCAGCGCCGGCGCAAGATGAGCCAGCCGGCTGAAAACCTTTTTCTCCAGCAGGATATCATCCCAGGTTGTTTTTGTACGTCGAACCATTGTCAGAATTACAGAACGCAGTAATTTTTTGGCAATGATATCCGCCAGGTAAGCCAGCAGAATGATGATGAGCAGAATGGCAAATGCATTGATGGCACTGGAAGTATATTTATCAAGTCCGAGAGAAATAAGCCAGTCTCTGAGCTGAACAAGAATATTTTTATCCATGGGTAATTACAGCTTTTTTATTTGAAATGCTAAGATAGAACATTAGTCTGAATTTCTGAAACCTATCCGCCTGATGTCAAATTTAACATGAATGAATTAACTTTATCTGTATTTATTTCGTTACAATGCATAAAATAATGAATCGCATATTCAGATGAAAAAACTGGTCATATTTCTGTTTCTTTCAGGTAATTTATTTGGGTTGAAAGCCCGGGATAATTTCAACACCTATTTTGAGCCAAACACCTTACGGTTTGATTATATCCAGGCAGGGGATGCTGAAAATGCCAACATATACTTTAGTCAGCTTCGCAGGCAAAAGGGATGGGCAGGACCAAGGGATGGTCTTATTGATCCCTTCCGCTACGGAGAATATATGCTGGAGGTATTTGACTCGGTAAGCAACAGGCTCATCTTTTCACATGGATATTCCAGCCTGTTTGCTGAATGGCAGACGGTGCCCGAGGCCAGGGAATTATCTCGTAGTTTTTATGAATCGGTACTGATGCCCTTCCCTAAGAACACAATCAGGATAGTTATCTATAAACGCAACAGGAGTCAGGCCTTTGAATGGCTGTATGAACAGTATGTAAATCCTCATTCAAAATATATTGCCAAAGACCGCCTGTATGATTTTCCGGTGAAAGTAATTCGCAAATCCGGAGATCCGTCCCGGAAAGTTGATCTCCTTATACTGCCGGAAGGATATACCGCACAGGAAATGGATAAATTTGTGAAGGATGCAAAACGATTTGATTCACTGATGTTTGACTGGTCACCTTACAAAAATTTCAAACAAAAATTTAATGTTTCAATCATTGAGGCTCCTTCAGCGGAGAGTGGCACCGATTTTCCGGGAGCTGATACATGGAAAAACACGCTGTTTAACTCCGGATTCAACACTTTTGGACTGGAGCGTTACCTGATGACCACTGACATGAAAACCATCCGGGATGTTGCGGCTGAAGTGCCTTATGATCAGATCTATATCCTGGTGAATACGGCCAAATACGGGGGCGGAGGGATTTATAACTTCTATAATGTCTGCACGAGTGACAATAAATATTCTGAAGAAGTTTTCATGCATGAGTTTGGGCATGGCTTTGCCTGTCTGGCTGATGAGTATTATACTTCGGATGTGGCGTATACAGATTACTACGACCTGTCCACCGAACCTTATCAGCCTAATATCACCACCCTGGTGCGATTTGATACCAAGTGGCAGGATATGATAAAGCCTGGAGTGCCTGTGCCTACACCGGAGATACCTGCATTTGACAGCGTAGTAGGAGTATTTGAAGGAGGGGGCTACGCGGCCAAAAACGTGTACCGGCCCATGATCAACTGTACCATGAAATCGAATATAAGGGATGGATTCTGTCCGGTGTGCCAAAAGGCTATCGTGGATATGATACATTATTATACAAGATGAAAGGTATAGTTTAGAAGTTGAGGAGTGGAGGGGTTGAGGGGTTTAGAGGTTTAGGAGTGGAGAAGTTGAGGAGTGGAGAAGTTGAGGAGTGGAGAAGTTTAGAAGTTGAGTTGTTGAGTTGTTGAGAAGTTGAGTTGTTGAGAAGTTGAGTTGTTTATTTGTTGAGGAGTTTAGGAGGAGATTTGGGTTTGAAAGATTGATATTGTTTTCTCGTTTTGGCACTACCTCTCGCGCGCATTTGCAATGCGTGCGTTTTTGTAAAACATCGCTTTCGGGTATGCAAGTTCCGGACCGGATGTAGGTTATACAGCAAATTGCCAGAAGTGGTAACACATAAATAATAGTAGGTGAAACCCACAGAAAGGTGATCTTTTGCGAATGAGCCCTGAAAGGGCGAGAGAAAAATCATCTTTACCTCCTGTCTTTTTGCGAAGGGGAGACTCATATCTTTTTAATAAGAAGAAACTTACAGTGACACGCATTGCAAATGCGCGCCAGTGTAAAGAAATACGACAGAGGCACGCATTGCAAATGCGTGCCAGTGTATGCCTACCTCTCGCGCGCATTTGTAATGCGTGCGTTACATTGCCTTTGTTGATTTAAAACGGTAAATCATCATTTTCTTCGGTGATGGGTGGTACGTCATCTTCTCCAGGAGGAGGAAAATTTCCCTGTGGTGCTGCAGGTGGTGTTGGGGGAGCAGCAACCGACCCTCCGGATGCAGAAACTTGTTGAGCGGGCTCTATCCGCCAGGCATCCAGATTGGTGAAGTAACTTACGTTTCCGTTCTTTTCCCATTTGCGGCCGCGGATATTAAAATGAACCGTGATATCATCATTGAGATTGAAGCTGTCAATCAGCTCACATTTATCCTGTACCAGCTGAAATTTAATTATTTCGGTAAAGACCATGGTACCGCTTTTTTCATTTGTTTCCACCACAAATTCCCTTTTACGGAAACTCTCCTTCACCTGGTCGGTATCCATTTTATCTACCAGTTTGCCTGTTAATTCGTAGCTCATTGTATTGATGTGTGTTTTGAGTTTACAATTGCGTCCACTCCGAAAAGTACTTTATTAAGTGAAACTGAAAATCAGAATTTGCCCCTTACCCTAATGGCAGGTAGCCTGATTTACAGCTGCTTTACCCTTTAGGGCTCAGAGCAAAAAGTAGCTGAAAATCCTGGTATTGGCTTTTCGGAGTACACTCACAATTAATTATTTAATTATGGTAATCTTTTCAATTTTATCGCCCTGTTTGATCTTGTCAATTACCTCGAGTCCTTCAGTAACTTTCCCGAAGACGGTATGCTGCCTGTCCAGGTGTTGGGTGTTTTCCCTGTTGTGACAGATAAAGAATTGTGAACCCCCGGTATCCCTGCCGGCATGAGCCATTGAAAGTACCCCGCGGTCGTGATACTGGTTGTCACCATCCAACTCACATTTGATGGTATAGCCTGGTCCACCTGCACCTGTTCCTTCAGGACATCCACCCTGGGTAACAAAACCGGGAATTATACGATGAAAAGTAAGTCCGTCGTAAAATCCATCATCTGAAAGTTTTACAAAGTTGGCCACAGTATTGGGTGCATCCTCTTCAAAAAACATCACCTTCATGGTTCCTTTTTCAGTTGTTATCTCTGCAGTTGTCATGTGTTTGAATCAATTTAATTGATGAAGTTAAAAAAACCCAACAGATATATCTGTCAGGTTTTTGAAATAAGATATCTCAATACGAATTACTTGCTCTGTGTTTCGCTTTGGTCCTCAATACTCATTAATTTTACATCGAAAATAAG
>DASQZP010001124.1:0-2189 GCA_035638655.1 Bacteroidales bacterium | reverse complement strand
CTATCAAATGTTAATGGAAGGCAGTGCTATGGGGATGCACACTATGGAACAGGATTTAAAGCGATTGTATGAAGAAGGTAAAATTTCAAAAGAAGAAGCTTTGAATAACGCTAATAATAAAAAGCGTCTACAGGATCTTTTAAGTTACGTGAATTCATAAAGAATTGGGGCTGAGTATGAGTAAGAAAAAATTTGTTGGTTTATCCAAAGAAGAGGATGTATTAAAAATTGCCCAAATACATCTGGCAAAAGGTAAAGTTGTGGTAGACAAGCTTGACCAAATTACTTTACATAAAGAAGACAAAAAAGGTGAGGACCATGATAAGGATAACATCAAAGATTCGAGTTCAGACAAAGTCTTTGAACCTTCCGAGGGTTATACAGAAGAATCTTTTGATGATATGGGCACCGATTCCATATTTGGGATTGAAGATGATATTAATTCATCAAATGGAACAATAGTTGAATCTGCACCTGAGTTTGAATCAAATACAATGATTCAGGAGGATGCGGATGTTTTAACAATTGAATCCATTCAAAAAGATGAAAAAGTTAATCTTAGTAAGCAATCGCAAAATAATGCGATGCTGATTCATAATTTGCTTTTAAGCATTAATAAAAATAAAGCTAAGTATGGATTAAATATTCCTTCAGGGTCGACTATTTTTCAAATAATTAAAGATCAGGATCATGGTAAATTAAAGAAAAAAGCCCTGGAGAGTGTGATTGACGAAAAGTTAGAGTCTATATATGGATCAGTAAAATCTTCAGATCATTATGGCTATGAGGTTAGAAAAGACGGAGCTCTGGTTTTAGCCTCAAATGATAACGAGATTGAATTACTTAATTTAATAGATCAGAGTAAAGATCTTTTTTATGATAAGGTAAGAATAAACGAAGTATTACCGGATGAAGTATCATTGATTGGATTGGTAAGAAACAATTACCAACTAAAAGAACATGAAATTACAGGTATTGTTAATTTAGGACAAAAAACAACCCGGCTGATATTCTTAAAAGGTGATCAAATTTGGTCCGTTACACCACTAATAAACGAAGGTACTCAGTCGAAACATGTCTTGAGCACCATCTATAGTAAGATATTATTTCAGCTCGATACCGGTGAATTACCTAGTCTTGAAAGAATCGTTATTGCTAATAATGTATTAGGAAATAAATCAATAACGTTCTTTAAAAGAAATTTTATTGATATAGATGTCGAAAATTTAAAGTACGATAAAAAAAATGTTGAAATAGCTCCAGAATTAAAAAACAATTATCCCGGATTTACAACTGCTATCGGGTTAGCTTGGGCGGCTTCCGGTTATAAAAGAGAGGGATATAAAGGATATTCTTTTCTTCCAAAGTATATAGCTGATCGACAAAAGGTTTTTAAGCTTCATTGGCATGGGGTATTATTATTAGCTTTAATTGCAATAGTACCGGCGTTGTTCAATTACTCATATCACACAAAATTTAATAAAATAAATGATTTAACAAATCAGATAAAAATAACGGATAATAAGATAAAGAATGTTCGACCACTTGTTATAGGTGTTCAAACATTAAGTCAAAAGTATAATAAAATAAATAAACAAATAGCACGACTTCATGCTTTAAATAAAGGCACGGATACGTGGGCAAAAACATTAAGTATAATTAATACTGGTATGGAAAAAGTGAATAGCTGTTGGGTTACTTCAATGAGAAGTGTAAAAAGTGGAATATTAATTCAAGGATATAGTCTTTATAGAAATAGAATTCCACAATTCGCAAACCTTTTTTCAAAAGCAATTTTACAAAATGTACATACAGAGGAAATGAAAGGAAAAAAGGTATATCAATTTACTATAATGGTTCAGAAAGTTTTTGGAAATCAAATAAGCGTTGATTAACAAACCATAAATTTATAAATCTCATAAGGTACTAATATGTCTTACGCGTTAAGAAATACTATCATATTAATGACCGTCTTAGGAGTTATGTTAGGAGGCAGTTGGGGATATACGCATTTTGTTCAGGATAAAAAAATTGAACAACTTCAATCGACGCTGAAACAAAAAAAACAAAAGCTTAGTAATGATCAACACATAGCCAGCCGCTATAATCATGTTCTTGATAAATATGTTAATAAAAATTTATACTTAAAGCATTTTAAAAAAACCATACCAAGTAATTTAGATGCCAGT
>DASQZP010001123.1:0-2713 GCA_035638655.1 Bacteroidales bacterium | reverse complement strand
TCTCTCCATAGGCATTCGGAGTATTTAAACCATCCAACTCAGCAAGCACCACGGTTTGGATAACGGTAAATCCTTTTTTAGCCCTGTCTGTGAGATATAAATCGATCTCATCTTTATTCAAACGGTGAATTAACTCCCAGGCTGTACCACCCAGCCAGAAAAAAGGTTTGTTGTTCTGTGTAACGATGTATTTTTGATTGTCAGAAACTTTCAATAAAGGAAGTTCCTGTGCTTTTACCAACACAGATAAAAAACCTAATACTACAAACATCAATGTCCTTACCATACTAATACTTTTTTAATACAATAAAACTTCATACTTACCCCTCAACTTCTTACCCCCCTGTACTTCTAAACTCTATTTCACTCGCGCGCATTTAGCTTCGCTGAGCTCGTCTTGTTCTCGGTTGCCATGCGTGCCCAACTTCTACACCAGACCCTCTTTTTTTAACCACACGAGAGGACTCGTGCGGTAGCGGACGATTATTTGATAGATGGTTCAAGCGTCCGCTTGGACTCTTTATAATTAGTTCATTCAATTAACAATCAGACGCGATAAATCGCGTCTCTACAGTGCAACTAAACTGCCCAACTCCTCAACTTCTCCACTCTCTTCTACAGCACATTCATCAGCTGTTCCTTGATCTTTTCCAGCTCGTCCTTCATTTGAACCACCAGTTTCTGAATATCCGCATCATTGGCTTTTGAACCAATGGTATTGATCTCCCTGCCGATTTCCTGGGAAATAAATCCCAGCTTCTTGCCAGGCATCTCAGCATTGTTTACTGTTTCAACAAAATAAACACAATGGTTTTTCAACCTTACTTTTTCTTCGGTGATATCCAGTTTCTCCAGGTAATAAATTATTTCCTGTTCAAAACGGTCTTTGTCGAACTGTTCTCCCAGCACAAACTCACCCAGGTTATTGGTGATACGTCCTTTTATTTTTGCAATCCGCTGATCTTCAAAAGCAGGTATTTCCTCCAGCAATTGTTCAATCTTATGGATTCGTTCCATGATGTCATTCTCCAATACAGCTCCCTCCTGCTGACGAAACTGTACCAGGTCATCAACTGCATTCTCAATAGCCGGCCTAATAACATTCCAGGAGGCTTCATTCAGTTCATCCTGCACCGGGCGGAAAATTTCGGGCATCTTCAACAGGGCACTAAACACCTGCTGGTCCATGGGTATTTTCATATCTCCCGCGATATCAGAGAGCTGGTCGTAGTAATTCCTGAAGACTTCCTTATTGATCACAGAAGCTTCCTGCCCGTCTTCCTGTTGATCGGCAAACATAAAAAAATCGACTTTTCCCCTTCCAAGTGCAGCGGATAAAATATTCCGGATTTCTGGTTCTTTCTCACGATAGATGGACGAGAGCTTAATATTAAGATCCAGTTGTTTGCTGTTCAGTGACCGCAATTCAACCGTCACTTTTTTATTTTTTACTTCACAGGTATTTTTACCATACCCGGTCATTGAATATAACATAGTTGTTTTGGATTAAGTGTCCGGACTATAGTACCGGGTCATTATCATTCTTATTTAGTGTCTGTCCATAATGTCTGATAACTGCGCTATTGAGAGACTCTGTTTAGTGTCAGCAAGAAACCATTCTTTTAACAGTCAATCCAAAAATAAGTATTTAAGTAGTGAAAGCCGCAAAAATCAGAGAGAATTATGCTTCACAACTACTTTGGACTTCCATCTTCCTGTACGGTAATAGAAGAATGAGGCGATCACCCCCACAGTCCAGGCAACGGGAACGGCCCACCAGATACCTGTTTCTCCTATTTTGGAAGAAAGGAAATAAGCCACCGGAACCCGTATAATCCACAGGGAAAATAAACTTATAAACATTGGAATCAGTGTATCTCCTGCCCCCCGCATCACGCCGCTGATGGTGAAAAGAGCCGACATCAGCAGGTAAAAGGCTGATACGATGGTAAGGTATTTTGCACCGATGGCAATCACCTGCTGGTCATCAGTAAATAATCCCATTAAAAAATGCCGCAACGATATAACAACCAGGCTGACAATAATCGAAACAACAGATGACATACCGAAGGTAGATAGTAATCCGGACCGTACCCGGTGCGATTTGTTGGCCCCCAGGTTTTGACCAACAAAAGTAGCCAGTGCCTGTCCGAAAATCATGGCCGGCAGCATGGCGATCGAATCAATCCTGGTTGCCACAGAATAGGCAGCTACCACATTGGTACCAAAAGTATTTACAATACCCAGCAATGCCATCATTCCCAGGGCTACAAATGTCTGTTGCAAACCGGTAGGCAGACCGATACGCAGGCTTTTACGAAAAAGATCTTTGTCAAACACCAGTCCTTTCAGCCGGAAGCGTATAATCTCATGCCGTTTGTTCAGGTAAATGATCATGGTGATAAACGCACTGCCCTGTGAAATGAGAGTAGCCAGCGCTGCCCCACCAATGCCCATACCCAGGCCAAGTATAAAAAGCAGATCGAGTCCGATATTGAACAGGGTGGAGCCAATTAAAAAATAAAGGGGCGTCCGTGAATCTCCCATACCCCGCAGTACGGCGCTGGTTCCGCTGAAGCCGAAAAAAACCAGGATTCCGCTCAGGTAAATACGCAGGTAAATGGTAGCCTGTACCAGCAATTCATCGGGAAGACCAATAAGAAGGAAAATTTTTTGTGCGAAAATTACACCCAGGGACCCTACGATCAGCGCC
>DASQZP010001122.1:0-2924 GCA_035638655.1 Bacteroidales bacterium | reverse complement strand
TGGCAAAATCCTGCTCAGGGTATAACCAAAGCAATTGATGAGATTAGCCACTTTGGTGTTAAAATTATTGACCATGACTTCGACCTGTATAAAAAAGAAAGTTTTGTGAAGCAGGCTACCTCTTTACTTGCAGATAAACCGGACGGAGTACTTGTGGCTCCGGTATTTTCTGCAGAGACATTGGACTTCCTGACTAAGCTGGATGCCCGGGGAATTCCTTTTGTGATGATCAATGCGCATCAGGAGAATACACCTTTACCAATTAGTTTTATTGGACAGGATCCGGTACAAAGTGGTTTACTTGCAGCCAAATTGCTTACCTATGGTTCATCATGCAAGGCACACTATCTTATTGTGAATATTGTCCGGGATAGTAATGTGCAAACACATATGCAGCAGAGGGAGACTGGTTTCAGAAAATATTTTGAAAACGAGTGTATAAACTCTGTACTCGATCAGATCATTGTGAATGGTACTTCTCAGCTATTAATCAATAATGAGCTCAATAGTTATTTTGCTTCTCATAAAGATGTAAGAGGAATTTTTGTAACCAATTCAAAAGTATATAAAGTGGCAAGGTTCCTTGAGACACATAATATGCAAGACCTTAGATTGATAGGATATGATTTGCTGGATGAAAGCCGTAATTTTCTGGAAAGCGGAATAATTGATTTTCTGATTGGGCAACAGCCAGAGGAACAGGGATACCGGGCCGTTATGGCGCTATTTACTCAACTGGTATTAAAGCGAAAGGTAGAAATTAATCAGTACATGCCTCTGGATATTATTACCCGTGAGAATATTCAGTATTACAAATAATAATAAAAACCCATAATACAATAGACCTATGAAAAGCTTATCATTTGACGATTTAAAAGATAAAAACTGTGTCATTACCGGCGGAGGTGGTGTTATTGGATCAGCTATTGCCATGGGGCTGGCTTCAGTTGGTGTAAAAACAGCCATTGTTGATATAAATAAGGAAGCTGCCGACAAAGTAGCTGCCTCTGTTGAAAAAGAAACCGGAACTAAATCCGTTGGTGTTGCAGCCAATGTATTGGAAAAGGAATCTCTTAAAAAAGCCAAATCAGAGATTAATGAGAAACTTGGTGAGATCCATCTGTTGATAAATGGGGCAGGAGGTAATTCTCCCAAAGCCACCACACAAAAAGAACAGATTGAAAAAGAGGACCTGAGTGACCTGTCAGGTACTTTTTACGGACTTGACTTAGAGGGGTTCAAGTGGGTATTTGACCTGAATTTCATGGGGACTTTACTGCCCACTATGGTTTTTACCGAAGACATGCTTAAAAACGGGAAAGGAGCTGTATTGAATGTGTCTTCAATGAATTCATACAAACCCCTGACCAAAATTCCTGCTTATTCAGCTGCCAAGGCATCGGTTAATAATTTTACCGAATGGTTGAGTGTACACCTGGCTAAAGTTGGAATCAGAGTGAATGCAGTAGCACCCGGATTTTTCCTGACCAACCAGAACCGGTTCCTGCTTACCGATGAAAAAACCGGTGAGCTAACTGAAAGAGGACGTAAGATTATAGCTAATACTCCCACTGCAAAATTTGGTGAACCGGAGGATCTGCTGGGTACGGTTTGTTACCTGCTTTCTGATATCGCTGCTTTTGTTACAGGAATTGTGATTCCGGTTGACGGAGGGTATAGCGCCTTTGGCGGAGTTTGATTTGCACAAGATACACTAAGTTAAAGTTAGGTTCTTATTGTCTGTTACCGGGAAATACAGGTAAAGGACTTTGGCTTTTGAAAAAGATGCTGAAATATATTAATAGATAACTAATTATTTAAAAAGGAACTGAAATTATGAGCATGGAACAAACGTGGAGATGGTACGGTCCCGGTGATCCTGTAAAACTGTCGGATATACGGCAGGCGGGGGCAACCGGCATTGTTACCGCACTGCACGAAATACCCAATGGAGAGGTATGGACAGTGGAATTGCTCCGCGCGCGTAAGCGTATAATTGAATGGGATGATTCTGTGATACCGGCTAAACCAACCGGTCTCACCTGGTCTGTTATTGAAAGTATTCCCGTGCACGAACACATTAAGCAGGGGAGGGCCGACCGGGATAAATACATTGAAAATTATAAGCAAAGTTTACGTAATGTTGGAGAGGTTGGGATCAAGACCGTCTGTTACAATTTCATGCCAGTTGTTGACTGGACTCGTACCAACCTGGAGATGGAACTTGAAGACGGAGCCAGGGCACTTGCTTTTGATATTGATGAATACAGGGCTTTTGATCTTTTTATTCTGAAACGGCCTGGCGCTGAAAAAGACAGTACACCGGAACAGATTGAAAAAGCCCGAGAGAAGTTGGAATCAATGACAGAAAAACAAAAGGCTGTTCTGCAAAAAAACGTTATAGCCGGTCTGCCGGGAGCAGAGGAAGGCTATACGCTCGAGGAATTCCAGCACCGGCTGGATGAATATAAAGATATCAATGATGAGGTTTACAGGGAAAACCTGGCGTATTTTCTTCGTGAAATAATACCTGTAGCACAGGAAACAGGCGTTAAAATGGCTATCCATCCCGACGATCCTCCCATGTCTTTGTTTGGGTTGCCCAGGGTTGTGAGCACAGAAGCTGATTTAAAATGGCTGATGGACGTTGTAGATTCTGTTTACAACGGATTTACGCTCTGCACAGGCTCTTTGGCCGTACGCCCTGATAATGACCTTGTAGGTATTGTAGAGAGATTGGGATCAAAGCTGAATTTTGCCCATTTACGCAGTACCCAGCGCGATGAAAATGGTAGTTTTCATGAGGCGGGTCATTTGCGCGGAAATGTGGATATGTACCGGGTTATAAGGGCTATTCTCAAGGAACAGAAAAAAAGACAGGCGGTTTATCGTCCCGACGACCTGATCCCAATGCGTGCGGATCA
>DASQZP010001121.1:0-5444 GCA_035638655.1 Bacteroidales bacterium | reverse complement strand
GATAGTGCGCTGCATCAGGGTTGTATTTTAAATGCTGATTATAGTAATACATTGCACCCCGTTGCCCGTCATCATAATAACCTGTAATACTAAGTATTGGAATATCAATATGTGCAAATTCATCTTTATAAGGGATCATACCTTGCCAGTAGCTATCATAGCCAGGGTGGCTGATCCACTCGTGAAACAAATGATTGGACGTTCCATCAATGGAATCCATTTTACTGTAAGCTGCACCCGATTTAAACCATCTGTTTTGAAGATCTTCCCACCTTTGATAATCGGTATTATATAAATAGCTGTTTTTAGTAACATAGGAGATCCACTTATAAGGAAAGTTATAAAAGATATTATTCTCCATCGGCACGTCAATTCCCGGAGCAGCCGAAACACAGGGCACAATTGTTTTTAAGGCCGGATGTACGCTATCTTTCATGGATGCCCACTGGGCAAAACCATTGTAACTGCCTCCGAACATTCCAACTTTACCATTATTCCAGGGTTGCTTACTAATCCAGTCAATCACTGCATAAACATCTTTGTGCTCATACCTGTAAGGCGCAACAGCGTCATTACTCTGCCCCTTACCTCTGGAATAAGCTAAAACTCCGACATAACCTTTAGATGCCGGAATTAACGCCTGATTAATATTTGACTGATCAGCATAAATGGTAAAGGTCAGGATAGCAGGAAGAGGTTCAATCCCTTTTTTGTGAACAACTATAACAGAAATCTCAGCGCTGTCTATGGGGAAAATGATCAATCTTTGTTCTATATGATATCTTCTTTTTTGTTCATTTCTTATTTCCCTGAAAACAACAGGCTCTGTAGTATGAAACATCTTATAAAAGAAATAGGATCGCAACAGCGTTAAAGCTTCCTCCTGCGTGATCTCAGGCCCTGAGACTTTTTTATAGTTCTCCTTAAACCGGTTTGTAAATTGAGCAACCTGATCATAGGTTGTCAATACTATATTGACAGAATAAAGCTGCTGATCACTACAATTTTCCAAATAATCAGACAATACCTTGCGGTAAGCGGTTTCAAAAGGAATTTGCTTCTCTGATTGCTCAATTTTTGCCTTCGCAAATAGCTCATAAGGAAGCTTGTCGGGGTGACCGTTCTGAAGGGAACCGCTATCTCTGGTCGATTGAATGGTTTGTATAGCACGCGCATACTTACCTGCCAGAATTTCTATCATGTAAAGGTTGTTGGGTTCGATTTCCAGGCCTTTGATCTCACTTTGCTGCAAATAATCTTTTGCCAGATTTTGCATGTCCTTTGTCAGAGATTTTGTGTCTGATAATGCTGTTTTTTCAAATTTTATTGACTGTCCTTTAAGCGTGATGCTAACGGTAACAAAAATCAATATGATCAGTAAATTTTTCATATCCTATAAACTATTCCAGTTTTTGAATCGGGCCGATTGACGACTGGATACCTCCAGCGTTTCTCCGGTGGTCAGTTCAATATTCAATTTGTGCTTAAAGCCGGGAGTTATTCTTTCTATATATTCCGTATTCACAATCTGGCTTCGATTAATCCTGAAGAATACATTCGGGTCCAGCTTTTCCTCAATCAGGTTTAACGATCTTTTAATCATTGCCTTATTATTCCCAAAAAAGAAGCGTGCATAGTTATCCATCGACTGGATAAGCCGGACATTTTTTAAGGGAACAAAATAGCACTGCTCACCATCCTTTATAAATATCTTATAGTGCATTGGTAAAGGATTTCTTATTGCCTCAATTTTTGAGAATTCTGCTTTAATCTTTCCAATGGTGACAGCAAATCGCTCGTCTCTCAATGGTTTAACCAGATAATCCAGTGCATTTACTTCAAAAGCCTTTACAGCGTATTGATCGTATGCAGTTGTGAATACCACTTTTGGGACCACGGCCAGCTCTTCCAGCAAATCGAATCCCGATTTTTCAGGCATATGAATGTCCAGAAATATCAGATCCGGATGTTCCTTTTCTATCAGACTGGTTGCATCATAAGCATTTGAAGCCTCACCAACCACAATGTATTCAGGGTAGTTTGACAGGGCCCTTTTCACTTCTTCCCTTGCCAGTCGTTCATCATCTATTATGATCGTCTTATAGGTATTCATTTTTTTCGGATTGGTACGATTAAAATAGCCCTCACAAGGTCATTATCTGTATTTTGCAATTCGAAACTTGCTTCTCCATCGTAATGCAGTTGCAATCTCTTTGTTAGGTTTTTAATTCCGATGCCTCCTTCAGCATTGTTGCCGGCAATTTTGCCGGGGTTTTGGACTATGATTTCAATGTTTTCGGTTGTTTTCTTTATGGATAGCTTAATGTCACCACCGGTAATTCGTTTATCAATGCCATGCTTTATACCATTCTCTACCAGAAGCTGAATACTTAGGGGAAGAATAAGGTAGTATTCCAGTCCGCTATCCATATCTATCGACACGTTTAAACGCTCTTCGAATCTTATCTTTTCAAGATCTACAAAATCTTTTACTAATTCGAGCTCTTCTCTAATCGTGATAAACGGCGCGTCTTTTTCATAAAGTGAGGTGCGCAAAATGTCGGACAGTAAATCCACAGCTCTTCTGGCAATCTTAGGATTCTCAATGATCAGCGATTTTATAGAGTTGAGGGAATTAAATAAGAAATGAGGATTGAGTTGCATTGCCAGATTATCGAGTTGAGCCTGTTTAGCAACAACCAAAAGCTCCGCATTTTGTCTGGCCGTTTCCAGTTTATTTTGATGGTAGTGATATAAGTGATAGGCTAAGATCCAGATGGCCAATAAGCGCAAACCCGTAATAAAAACGGGATCCCAGTAACTTAAAGAATACCACAGGTCGTAATCCTTATTCTCAATAAAAACCCAGTAAAAATGCCATTTGAGATCTGCAAGCTCCATGTAAGCAACTGACAATAGAATTATCGAAGGAATAACCCTCGCGGCTAATTTTCCAGGACTAAGCGCACTCCAATTATATTTTTTAGCAAAATATCTGTACAGGTGAGTGAGTGAGATTCCAAGGGCGACATCAAGCACATAATTCAGGAATGTAAAGAACAGCCCATAGTTATCCCTGGTGTATACGGTATATGCCCAATATAAGGAGACTGTTCCCCATCCTAAAAGCTGGCATTCCCAATAGAGGCTCATGGTCTTGTTGTCTGTTATGTTTTTATATTCACTCATTTATGAAACAAAGGAAAGGTGAATTTATCAATAAAAAAAGACAAAGTACATGAGCGTGAATTATCGGGGGTGAATCCATTCAGGGGATTCTTCTTTTATTTTAAAAACCGGGTGGAGTAATCAGACCACTATATACAGCAACAGATAAGTTTAAAATATCCACTACAATATGAGATAATACAGGGTACAATATATTTTTTCTTTTATTCATGAAATGCATCCACAATAATCCCATAACAAAAGTAGAGACGACTGTCGGTATCATTATTATCGGCGAATTATACCAGTAATCCCAAAATACGAAATGAGAAAAGCTAAATAATCCGGCAGTATATAAGTTGCGAAAAATATTATTGCCAGGTATATAGGCAAGGATTCCTCTCCAGTAAATTTCTTCAAATGGTGCATTTATCAATGAGAATAAAAGAATGTAAACATAGAATATAGTTGGAACATATTGAGATTGCGTTATAAAGGCAGCAATTGGAAGAACTGCTGGAAGAATAACAGTCAAAATCAACAAACCTGCTTTCGGAACAGGTTTTAACTTAAAATAGAGCTGCTTTAATATCTGTGTATTAAATACATATCTAATAATTAAGTAGACAATAATAATTGAAACATAATATCCAAGAAATGCAGGTATCCATGAAATTTGAGCGTCAAAAATACTGGTAAATAATTCAATTCCCAATCTTGTCAATATCATTACCAATACAGGTGATAAAATAAGAAATCTATTGAGTTGTTTATTTTCAAAGTATTTCATTTTATGGCTCAAATAAATTGTACTTCGTATTTAACTTTCAGTCTATCCGTCAGTTTTAGCAGGGTGACTGCCACATATTACAGCCAATTGCATAGGAAAGATACAAAATAAAATGTTTCTCAAACTGGTTCATCTTCCGGAATGAATATAAACGGCAGGTAATAATACAATCCGTATACATCCGAAGGTTACCGGATCGTGATAAAACTCAATTGTGCCAGGGTAATTTATCAGCTATGGTAGATCAGAAGGCAGCAAAGTTATATACTTTACTTCCTCTTTTTTTGGCTCAATTAAGCCTTAAATCTTGTATTGTTAGCGGTTCGTGTTTTATTCATTTATATGTATCTTCTGGTAATCGATTTATATTTTATAAAATCATCACCAAATCTCTGCTCTAAAAATCTCTCTTCAGCTTTAATAATCCAGTGATAAACAAAAATACTATAAAGTCCCATTATGATTATCACAAAATTTAATGTGTAAATCATTGATGAAATTGTCAAAAGGTTAAATCCAAGATACATGGGGTTTCTACTTATCTTATATAACCCATTAATCTTTAATTTTGTATCAGTTTTAGGCAAACCTAGCCTTGTAGATTTGCCTAGATTATAAAGGCTAATCGTTATCAAAACAATTGCCAATCCTGCCAATATATAGCTAAAATATATCTGTGAATTGTACTGTATTCCTTCCAATTTAAAGTAGTATTTATCAGTGTGTTGTAAGGCAAATATTATCCAGGTGATATATCCTGAAATCTTTCCTGTGTAAAACAGTACCGGGTTTATCGATGTCTTTCCAATCAAATCCATGCGTTAATTATATTATTAAGATTTTTATTTTATAAATTTTCTTTCTATATCTCTTTGTATTAAATCAATAAAATGTCTGCTGTTATAATCATTCGCAGTACTCATCTAACATGACCGCCTACGGAAAACTATATGCTAATGTGGGCGATTGCAGACTTCAAACTTTTCAAACTGAGATATTTTCGAGACGGCTGCAATCGTCAATTTTACTGCAATCTCACCCATTTCGCATATATCTGCTGTGCCATCGTGCTTTCTATTGGTCAATCAATTCCTGAATCTCGTTAAAATGTAACTCAATATGTCCTAAATATCCATCAATCATTTGTTTAAGCGTTACTGTAATATTCTCAAAGCTTTGCCATGAGTTATCAAGTTTAGTTTGATCAACCGATTTAATTACCTGAATCATGTGCAGATTATAAAATTTCCATAACTGAATTGTAGTATCCCAATCAGCATTCTGATAATCTTGTAATGCAATCCACAATTCATTATCCTGCTGATAATCGGGAAAGTCAAGTTTATCATTGTATTGCAATCGGACCATGCGCTGATGATTATTTGCAGCCGAATCAATCAAATGACCAAGAATCTGTTTAATGGTTCTGTTTTGATTATTTCTCTTATTAGTAATAACATCAACTGGTAAATCAATCAATTTTTGC
>DASQZP010001120.1:0-2068 GCA_035638655.1 Bacteroidales bacterium | reverse complement strand
TTCAAAATCAACAACCAGTTTTTTATCCAGTATTTTTTGATTGGAGGCCTTAAACATAATTTCTTCTACCTCAAATAGTTTGTTTCTGTTGAATATATATGGATTGATCCAAATTCCGTCCGTGGCATTATTAGGCACAATACGGTATTTATGAATCAGACCGTTTTCCATTTTAAGGTATATCCAAAATTGCTCATCCTTGTAAAAAAAACTCTTTAAAACCTCTCTGAAACTTTTATTGAATTTCAGTTTAGCCCTAAATAACCCGTTCTTTGTTTCTGGTACCTTAATCCATTCTCCCCAGGTAGATATAACTTGCCCTAATTTTTCATTACTTATAGAAAGAGGTTCATTCCTCTTCTTTAAGATGAGAAATTTACCGGAGGCTTGCCAATATTTGTAATTTTTCAGTAAACTGATAATGGTATTGGGTTCATCATTCGGCAAATATCTGTTATCAATACTATTCAGATTACCTCCGTTGATATCTGAAGAAACCTTATTAAACTCCCATATTATATATTCCGGTGCTTTTCCTGAATTAAAATGCCTGGCATTTTGTTCATCAAGCCAGGATGTATAAGAGGCATAACTGTTAATTACGACTCTTGGCTGCCAAATGAGCTTATTGACCGGAATTACTGAATAATCCCAGGGATAAGCATCAACAGTAGAAGAACCAATAGAATCAATAATGGATACAGGTAACTTATTTTCTGAAATTTTTTCCTGTGATATTTTATTTGACCTGGATTTTAGTTCAGAATAATTGGTGATGAATTCAATAAAGTTATTGGAGGATTGCAATTCGTATTTATATGGGAAATAATTTGATGCATTTTTCATGTTTAAGGAAAAAAGTAAAACTATTGCAGATGATAATATTAAATTGGTATAGAAGTTTTTTCTGTAAAACAATATAAATACAGTCAGGCAACTTATCAGATATATATAATAACCTCTTATATGATAGATATCTTCTCTGGCCATTCCATGTTTCCAGGCAGCAAAAAGGCTAAGAGTAATCAAAATGAGGAAAAAATCAGATTTTTTTGCTCTGTTGATGAGAAAGATTGTTACGAGTAAAGCAATGAAGAATATTAGTACAATCCAATTATTCTGTGGATAATACGAGACAGCGGTTGAATTATCCCCCGCCAATTGAAATATGCCCCATATATAATGGAAAAATCCATTGAGCGTGCCATACATTATAAACCACAATGCAAGAATTAAAGTCAGTAAACTAAGCCCGTCAATAAAGAGGATTTTTAATTTTCTGTTTTGGAAATAAAAGTAGACTATAAAGGAGAAGAATAAGATTCCGGAAAGTATGGCAACGTAAACTTTTACATAGAAAGCCAATGCGGTTAAAAGGAATGCAAATATCTTATAACCTTTTTTGTAGTAAAGATAATAGTTGCAATACAGTAGCAATAAATCAATCAGTATAAGATGATTAAAATCGGCAACTATTGAAAAGAAGCTAGCTATTACCAGAGGGACCAGCCATTTATTTATCTCATTCGATTTCTTAAATAAGTAAACCAGATTAAAAACCATAATAACTTTTAAAAACGCGGATACAATGGTGGCAATAAGTATATTTGCAGGTAACGGATAGGTAAAAAATGCCAGTGGACCATGCGGAAATACAATGTGTTTTCCTGCACTTAAACCTGTTTCAAAAAAATGATTAAAAACCCATGATAAAGGTTGGTCAATACCCGGAGAAAATGTCCATCTGTTTTCCGGAAAAGTTCCGATAATTACTATTAAACTTAACCCGAGAATCCTGAAGAAATCATTAAGTGATTGCTTGCTGGTAAAAGCTCTTAAACTTGCTGTTCCTGGTCTTTTCATGTGCTTTATTTTCTGCATGACATCCCTGATTCATTGCTTTTACAGCTATTTTTATTCCTTTATTTTAATCTTTGCTCGTTCAGCCATTGATAATTATTTGGGTGTTAAGTTAAATATTAACTTCAAATTTTCAAATTAATGATATAGTAGACTACTATACAAGGCATACGGAATCTTACTACGAGTTTTATTCTTTTTGTTCTTA
>DASQZP010001119.1:0-13747 GCA_035638655.1 Bacteroidales bacterium | reverse complement strand
GAAAAAGCACAGAAACTGCTGGATTATATTACGGTTGATATACATAAAGAAGGTGATAAGATTGTAGCTGTTACCAGGATTGATGATAAGTTCAGTAAATCAGGGAGCTGGTTTAACTTCGGAAACGAAAAGAAACAGTTTAGTATTGATTATACTGTTAATATGCCGTCCAATATCGATCTTACTCTTAATAACCGTTACGGAGATATTTTCATCAATGAATTATCTGGTTATGTGAATATTTCGGTTAAATACGGAAACCTGAAAGCTAATCGTTTAACCAGGGGAGAAAAAGATCCGATGAACCAGATATCAATGGGGTATTCCAAAGGTTCTATAGGAGAAATTAGCTGGGCTAAAATGGAGATGAAATATTCTGAAATAAACATTGACCAGAGTAAAGCTTTGATCGTTGTTAGTAAATATTCTAAGGTTTTTGTAGATAAGTGCAGTTCTCTTGTTTCTGAAGCCAAATACGACACTTATAATATTGGAGATATCAGTAATTTTGTCAGTACTGCCGGATACACTAATTTCAGGTTTGACAAGATCACAAAAAAACTTAACCTGGATGTACGTTACAGCGATTGCCGGGTAGATTATGTTCCGGCCGGATTTGAATCAATTAAGGTAAATACCAGCTACGGTGGAATTAAGATTGGTATTGATAAGAATGCTTCTTACCAACTTAAAGGAGATGCACGGTATGCCCACATCAATTATCCGGAAGGAAATAAACTAAGTGTTGTTAAGGAAAACAACAGTTCAACAGTATCCGGGCTTGTAGGTAGTGATGAAAATACAAAATCTTCAGTGTTAATCTCAACCAATTACGGGAATATATCTCTGACCGAATAAGAAAGTAAACAACAAGCAATAAATTAATTGCAGTTTTAGCCAAAACCTTTAAGGCATTTTAACAATCCTTAAAGGTTTTTATTTTTGAAGTCCAGTATTAAGAAATAAAAATGTACATATCTTTATTGCCAATGTTTTTAGTTACTTCATGAAATTACTTTCAGACTTTGTAATTATCTGAAGATATAGTACATTTAATGAAATATTTCTTCTTATCCAATGAGTCGGGATCAATCAAATCAGGAATTATTGCAAAGAATACATCAACTTGAAGCTCAGATAGTAACACTTCAAAATGAAATTAAAAGGAAAGATGATGATGTTATTTACCGTAAGGTTTTTAATGCAGCAAATGATGCAATTCTGATCCTGAATAATGATGTAATTATTGATTGTAATGATCGTGCTGTAACCTTGTTTGGGGTAAACCAGAAGCGCGACATTAAAGGCAGGAGTCCTATTGATTTCTCACCGGATGTGCAGGGTACTGAATCATCAACGACCCGGGCGATGGAATATATTCACGAAACACTTAATGGCATTCCACAAACTTTTTCCTGGAGGCATAAACGGTTTGATAATACCTTAATTGATACTGAAGTAAGTCTTAGTAAACTTAAGTTAAGCAATGGAGATTTTGTGCTCGCTGTAGTTCGCGATATTTCCCGGTTCAAGAGATCTGGTCTTATACAGGATACACTGTATAATATCAGTCAGGCTGTTAACAATACCATTGATCTGAAAGAGTTAATATCAAAAATACAAACCTTGCTGGGCAGGATAATTGATACTACTAATTTTTATATCGCACTCTATGACAGAGAAAAAGATACTTTATCACTGCCCTATTTTATTGACAGCAAAGATAAATTCGAAGATATTCCTGCCGGTAAAACCCTTTCAGCTTATGTCATAAAAAGTGGAAAATCGTTGCTTGCCCGAAGAAAAAAGTTAAAAGAGCTTGAGGATCAGGGAGAAATTGAACTGGTAGGAACTGATTCGAAAGTATGGTTGGGTGTTCCTTTAAAACTAGAGCACGAAATAATAGGAATGATAGGAGTGCAAAGTTATACCAATCCTCATGCCTTTTCAAATGAAGACCGGGAATTACTGGAATTTGTTTCCTCCCAAATTGGTCTTTCTATACAACGAAAACAGTTTGAAGACAATATTAAACTTGAAAAAGCTTATTTTGAGCAGCTATTTCAGAATTCACCGGAAGGAATTGCGATAACCGACGGCAAAGGAAACTTTTTGAGAGCCAACAGCGAATTTTTCAGAATGTTTGGATATACTTCGGAGGAAATCGAAAATAAAAATCTTGACATTCTGGTTACTCCTGAAAATCTGATGAGTGAATCACAAAATCTTACCAGGCGAATGGTGGAAGGTTACAAAATCAGGTTTGAAAGCATACGGAAACGAAAGAACGGAGAAGAATTCTATGTATCCATCTGGGGGGCTCCCATTGAAATTGAAAACGGAGTAGTTGCCTGCTGTTCTCTTTATCGTGATATCAGTGACATTAAAAAACATGAAAAAAACCTGATTGAATCAAGAAAGAAGGCTGAAGAATCAGACAGATTAAAAACTGCTTTTCTGGCAAATATGAGTCACGAGATACGAACTCCTCTAAATGCAATCATTGGATTTTCTGACTTACTTAATTCTCCTGATCTGACTGATGACTTGCGTGAAGAATATGTTCAGGTTATAAAAACAAGCGGCAACGCCTTGTTGCATCTTATCAATGATATTATTGATGTAGCCAAAATTGAAGCCGGACAGCTTGTAATGAGCAATGAGGAATTTTTGGTTAAGCCGGTACTGAATGAAATACTTTCTTTTTTCATTCAACACAGGGTACAAATGGATAAAAATGATATTGCCATCAATCTTGAAATACCCCAAAGTCATGATGACATTTTAATAAATACTGATATAAACCGGTTTAAGCAAATTTTTACTAATCTGATAAATAATGCTTTAAAATTTACATATGAGGGTACTGTTCATTTCGGTTATCAGTTGCCGGAAAAAAACGCAATTACTTTTTTTGTTTATGACAGCGGAATTGGACTCACAAAAGAAGAACAAGTATTGATCTTTAAGCGTTTCAGGCAAACTGATAGCACTATTCGACAGGGAACACGGGGTACAGGACTGGGGTTGACCATCTCCAAAAATCTGGTGAATCTGATGGGAGGTGAAATATGGGTAGAGTCTGAAACAGGCAAAGGATCTACTTTTTACTTTTCTTTGCCTTACAATTCCAAAAAATAAATCTTAACTTTTGTAAGAAAATAACTCTCCTGCATCAGGAAAGAAAATTATTAATTACTACTTTTACTGCAAAATTATAAATTTAAAACTTGAGCATGGGAAGATCACAGGAATCTTATAATAAAAAAGAAGTCAGAAGTAAAAAAGAAAAAAAGAGAAAAGAAAAAGAGCAAAAAAGGCAAGCAAAAAAAGAAGGCGGGAAAAGCAGCAGCCTTGATGATATGATTGCCTATGTTGACGAAAATGGCAATATCACATCTACTCCTCCAGATCCGAACAAGAAAACTGAGATAAAAGCTGAAGATATTGAAATCAACGTTCCCCGTAAGGAAGATATTCCGTTTGATCCTATCAGGAAAGGAAATGTAACTTTCTACAATGAATCAAAGGGTTTTGGATTTATAAAGGATTCAGAAACAAACGAAAGTGTATTTTTCCATATTAATAATGCATTTGAAGATATCAAAGAAAATAATATGGTATCTTTTGAAGTTGAACCAGGACCCAAAGGACCGGTTGCTGTAAAGATAACTCCAATTAAATAGTTTTCCGGCCATTTTTTATTTGGCCAGGACAACCTCCTGGTATACTTGCTGCAGATAAGCCTTACCGTCTTTAATCAGGGATTTACTGTTGTTCCCCTTCCAGACGTGAGGTTTATAACTGTTGCAATCGAAGGTTAAAGTTACTGAATCGGTTGCCATTCCGAAACCATTATTATAAGCATACCAGGCAAATGAATGAGAACCCTCTGAAAGCAGATCCTTGCTGTATTCAAGACGTGGTTGCTGCAGTCCCATCTGTTGGAGCAATGTCTCGTAAATATCCGTTTGAGAACCATATTTGGAAATTTCAATACCCTTGGTATTCAGGGCACCTCCCAGTAAAATCAACGGGATATGAAAATTATTGGGGTCATAAACTGTGCTGGGCTGCGGATGCATGGTTCCATGATCAGCCACCAGCAATACCAGTGTATTTTTCCACCAGTCGGTTTTTTTGCATCTTTCAATAAAATCACCCAGTGCCTGGTCAGTATAATGCACTGAATTCAAGTATTTATGATATTCATCATCGCCCGGAATGGCAGTTTTACCCGGAACATCATATGGCTCATGACTGCTGAGTGTGAACATCATATAAAAAAACGGAGGTTGTTCTTTTTGAAGGTGCTGGTAAAGCGTATCGAAAGTCACCTGGTCATGCACACCCCATTTGGCACCATAGGTTGAAGGCGGAAAATGATCTTTTGAAATGATCTTGTCGAAACCGGCCATGGTCACATACGAATTCATGTTGGCAAAATTGATGTCTCCTCCATAAAAATAAGCCGTATGATACCCTTCCTTTTTAAGATCATGACACAACATTGGTAATTGCTGGGCCCTTCCGGGAAATTTGATGATAGAAGCAATGGGTTGTGCCGGAAAACCACTCAATACAGCAACAATTCCTTTATCGGAACGGTTTCCGCTTGCATAGAAATTGGTAAAAAGTATGCCTTCTTTACTAAGACGACTTATATTAGGCGCCACACCAGGGGTGCCGCCAAGTGTTTCTACAATCTTGGCTGAAAAGCTTTCGAGCAGTATGACAAGCACATTGGGACGCTTGTTTTTCAGAATTTCCCTTTTGATTCCATTATCCTGGTACAAATTCTTTACGGTCTTTTTAACCATTTCAGGATCTTTGAAAAATTTATAGGGATTATCGGTTACTTCAGTATTGGTAAGTGCATATCCCAGGTTGAATAAACCATTGATGGCTGCATGGTTAGCAAAGGCATGTTCGCTGAAATAGGCGGTACCTACATTCAGTGGTGCCAGATCGAATCCACCCCTGATGGGAATAACGAGTAATCCGCCAAAGAGCAAAAAAGCGGGCGGAGCATACCATACTGTCTTTTGTGATGGAGCAAAATTCTTTTCCACCCAGTGTCTGTAAAGCTGATAGAAAATCAGCACCCAGATAGCGCCAACCAGTAGCTGGCGAATAATCACCCAGGCACTTACAGAAGCAAATGCTTCTTTGGGCTGTTGCAGGTATAATAATGGCGTGGTATCAATACGATAGCCCCAGAATCTGTATAGCTCAAGGTCACCTATTGCAATCACGGTAAACACAATGAGTAAAACAAGTGTATAAATACGTAATACAGGTTTTACCCAGCCAGCCCGGAATAAAGAAGTCAATACAAACAAAATAATGGGGATCAGCAACACGTAACAGGAAACTGAAATATCCATTTTGGCTCCGTATGCAAATACGAGAAAACGCTCATGCATTGGCAAATTAAGGGTTAATCGCAGATTATAAACAAGAAACAGAACCTTCCAAACAATAAAATAGGCAAACCAAAAAGCTGCCAGTTTTAAAAGATATAAAAATCGTTTACCCATAGCCAATATTCAGTAGTGTTTACATTTCTGATAAAATGAAATAAAAAAACCCTGCAAAGTTACACTGGCTTTAGATAAATTTTATGTTATTTTAACTTTATTTAAGAAAATTAGCCAATAATTTTATAAAACTGTCAGATTATGAAGATTTTGAGAATTCCTGTTTTTGTATTTTTTCTTCTATTGTTAGCTGCCTGCAACCAGCCACAATCAAAAAATTCCGGATGGGCACTTGCCATTCATGGCGGAGCAGGAACAATTCTTAAAGAAAATATGACACCTGAAAAGGAAGCAGCCATCAAAGCAAAGTTGAATGAAGCTCTGGACAGGGGACATGATATCCTTTCGCAGGGAGGCAGGAGCCTCGACGCGGTGGAGCAGGTGTTAAATATCCTTGAAGATTCGCCGTTGTTTAATGCCGGCAAAGGCGCAGTTTTTACCCATGACGGGCACAATGAACTGGATGCTTCTATCATGAATGGCAACGGATTGCAAGCCGGTGCAGTAACATTACTTACCAATGTCAAAAATCCGATCAGTCTGGCCCGCCTTGTAATGGAAAAATCCCCGCATGTTTTTATGGCAGGTAAAGGTGCACAAGAATTTGCAGTACAACAGGGAATGCAACTGGTTGATACCTCCTATTTTTATACTGCCGCCCGCTGGGAATCATTACAGGAGGCCCTGAAGAAAGAAAAGAAGGAAAAATATGGCACAGTGGGCTGTGTAGCCCTGGATATGGCAGGAAATCTCGCTGCCGGCACATCAACAGGAGGAATGACCAACAAGCGCTTTGGCAGAATTGGCGACAGTCCGGTAATTGGAGCCGGCACTTACGCCAACAACGCAACCTGTGCTGTTTCAGCAACCGGTCACGGGGAATTCTTCATCCGCTATACCGTAACACATGATATTTCTGCACTGATGGAATATAAAAATTACACCTCCAGAGAAGCAGCCGAAGAGGTTATTAACAAAAAACTGGCAAAAGCCGGGGGGGAAGGCGGTGTAATTGTGGTTGATCACCTGGGAAACGTTGTTTTTGCCTTCAACACCACCGGAATGTACCGCGGATTTATTAAGGCAGATGGCAGCAGGGATGTGGCGATTTACGGGCCGGAGGAATAGGGATTCTGTTGTTTGTCCGAAAGCTTTCGGACCAGTTGATTATTCGGTTGTAATTCAGTGGTAATTCGGTTGTAATTCATTTGTTTATTAAACTGGCGCGCATTTATAATGCGTGACCCTTTATTTATGGTTTCAGTTTGCATGCTCATACCATATTATAATTAACCTGCCAATCTAAAAATAATTACTGTGAAAAATTATCTTCCTTCGCGATAATTGAATAATTTTGGGGAGCAATTATCAAGAAAATGTTGCATGAACCAGCCATTAGCAGAACGATTAAGACCAAAAACACTGGACAATTATATTGGTCAGACCCACCTTGTGGGTGAACAGGCAGTACTAAGGCGTTCCATTGAAAGCGGAAATATCCCATCTTTCATATTGTGGGGACCACCGGGTGTCGGAAAAACTACGCTTGCCCGCATCATTGCTAACCAGTTGAACCGGCCTTTCTATAACCTGAGTGCAATTAATTCGGGAGTTAAAGACGTCAGAGAAACAATTGAAAAGGCTAAGAACCAACAGTTTTTCAATCAGCCCAACCCTATTTTATTTATTGATGAGATACACCGTTTTTCAAAATCACAGCAGGATTCACTGCTGGGTGCGGTCGAACAGGGTATTCTCACCCTGATTGGAGCAACTACAGAGAACCCCTCTTTTGAAGTGATCTCCCCCCTGCTCTCCCGTTGCCAGGTATACGTGCTTAATTCACTGGACAAAGAAGAATTGCTGCAATTGATTGATCATGCTCTTGCCACTGACACAGAACTGAAGAAGCTGAAGATTGACATAAAGGAATACGAAGCCATGTTGCGCTACTCGGGCGGCGATGCACGTAAACTTTTGAATATTCTGGAGTTGGTGGTAAACAGTGCCCAGGATGACGGAAAAGGGACAGATGAGCCAGTAGTTATCACTGATGATATGGTTGTGCACAATCTGCAGCAAAATATCGCGCTCTACGACAAACAGGGAGAACAACATTATGACATTATCTCCGCTTTCATCAAGTCGGTTCGCGGCAGCGATCCCAACGCGGCGGTATACTGGCTGGCCAGAATGATTGCCGGAGGAGAAGATCCTAAATTTATAGCCAGAAGGCTGGTGATACTGGCTGCAGAAGACATCGGACTGGCCAATCCCAACGGATTGCTCATTGCCACCCAGTGTTTCGAGGCTGTCAACATGATCGGCATGCCCGAGTCCAGGATTATCCTGTCCGAAGCAACCATCTACCTGGCCAGTTCACCCAAGAGTAATGCAGGTTATATGGCTATCGATACGGCACTGGAGCTGGTGCGTAAAACAGGAGACCTGCCTGTACCTTTGCATATACGCAATGCTCCTACCAAACTCATGAAACAACTGGGATATGGGAAAGATTACAAATATGCCCATAGTTTTCCTGGTAACTTTGTAGAACAGGAATTTCTGCCCGATGAAATCAAGCATACAAAACTTTATGAACCCGCAGACAATCCGCGTGAAAATGAGATGAAAAACAGGCTCAGACAACTATGGAAAACAAAATATAACTATTAAACTAATATCAACATCATGATAATTGAAAAAATTCCCGGCATATCCCATACAGAAAGCGGTAATTTTCTGTTTATCGGCGGTCCCTGCGTGATTGAGGGCGAAGAAATTGCCTTTTCCATCGCCTCCCGCATCAAAAAGATAACTGATTTGCTTCAGATCCCTTTTGTTTTTAAAGGATCCTTCAAAAAAGCCAATCGTTCACGGCTGGATTCCTTTATGGGGATTGGTGATCAAAAAGCCCTGGGCATTCTGAGAGATATCGGGCGCAGCTTCAATGTCCCGGTTGTTACTGATATCCATTCAGTGGATGATGCAAATCTGGCTGCCGAATATGTTGACATGCTTCAGATCCCTGCATTTTTGTGCCGGCAAACCGACCTGCTGGTGGCAGCTGCCAAAACCGGTAAGGTGGTGAACATTAAAAAAGGTCAGTTTCTCTCACCCGGAGCCATGCAGTTTGCAGTTGATAAGATGATTGAGTCGGGCAATTCCAATGTATTGTTAACCGAGAGAGGCACTACTTTTGGCTACCAGGATCTGATTGTAGATTACAGGGGCATCCTGGAGATGCAGCAAACAGGTTTTCCTGTTATACTGGATGTTACCCATTCTCTGCAGCAGCCCAATCAAACCACCGGGGTAACGGGCGGCCGGCCGGATATGATCGAGACAATTGCCAGGGCTGGCATTGCCGTGGGTGTCGATGGTATTTTTATGGAAACCCATCCTGATCCGGCCAATGCCAAATCGGACGGAGCAAATATGCTTCACCTCGATCTGCTTGAGAACCTGTTAACCAGACTGGTAAAGATAAGGAATACCATTAATGCTTTTTGAAATCCAAGGAAGCCCGGGTCTAATCCGATCTTTGAGGATTCATGAGTTCATTTTGTTGGCTTTTCAATTTTGATCTTGCTTTTATACCGTAAAATTTTGATAATTCTGCTCTTTTATGACCATTTCCAGTTTCGTACTTCCGGAAGATCAACCCCATGTTTATCAATATATTTTGTATGTTCTTCGAGCTTATCTTTCATTTTCTGTCTTAATTTCTCCCCTTTTTCACCAAGAAATGGCAAGCGGATAATAACATCCTGTACCAGGTCAAATCGGTCGAGATTATTTAACACTGTCATGTCAAAATATGTGGTAATGCTTCCTTCCTCTTTATAACCACGCACATGTAAATTTTTATGGTTGGTTCGGCGGTATGTTAAGCGATGAATCAGCCAGGGGTATCCATGAAATGCAAAGACAATTGGCCGGTCCTTTGTAAATAAAGCATCAAATTCCTCGTCGCTTAATCCGTGTGGATGCTCTGTATCCGGTTCTAATTTCATTAAATCAACAACATTGATTACGCGAATCCGCAGCTCGGGTAAATGTTCCCGGAGAATACTAACAGCTGCTAATGTTTCAAGTGTAGGTACATCACCACAACAACACATAACAACATCTGGTTCCATGCCTTTGTCATTGCTTGCCCATTCCCAAATGTCAATTCCATGGGTGCAGTGTTCTATTGCCTGTTCCATATTTAACCATTGTGGAGCAGGGTATTTCCCGCCAATTATTACATTTACATAATCACGACTTCGCAGACAATGATTTCCAACAGACAATAAACAATTAGCATCAGGTGGAAGATAGACACGGACAACAGCAGCTTTCTTATTGACAACGTGATCAATAAATCCAGGATCCTGGTGTGTGAATCCATTATGGGCCTGCTGCCACACGTGTGAAGCAAGTAAATAATTCAATGAGGAAATTTTTTCCCGCCATGGCAGTTCAGATGTGATTTTCAACCATTTGGCATGTTGATTAAACATGGAATCAATAATATGAATAAACGCCTCATAGCTGTTAAACATTCCATGTCTGCCTGTAAGTAAGTACCCTTCGAGCCACCCTTCGCAAAGGTGTTCACTAAGTATTTCCATTACGCGACCATCAGATGCCAGAAATTCATCGTCCTCCTGAATGCCAGCTTCCCACTGTCTTCTTGTGGCATCAAAAACAGGATTAAGACGATTAGAAAGTGTTTCATCAGGGCCAAAAATTCGAAAATTACGATGCTGTCTGTTGAGTTTGATGACATCACGTAAAAATCTTCCCAACTCATGTGTATCTGCAGCTTCTACTGATCCCGGTGACGGAACGTCAACTGCATAGTCTCGAAAATCAGGCATAAGCAGGTCTTTAAGCAATAACCCGCCATTGGCATTTGGATTGGCGCCCATTCGTCGTTCGCCGGAAGGTGCTAATTCTGACAGTTCCGGTACCAGCTGTCCCTTCTTATCAAAGAGTTCTTCAGGCTTATAGCTTTTCATCCATTTTTCCAGCAGCTTAAGATGATCCTGATGGTCTGCATCAACCTGCATGGGTATCTGATGCGCCCGGAAAGTATCTTCAATCTTTTCTCCGTCAACTTCTTTGGGACCGGTCCATCCTTTTGGTGACTTTAATACAATCATCGGCCAAAACGGACGGGTTGAATCATTTTTATCGCGAGCATTTTTCTGAATTTGTTTTATTTCTTTCATGACCCTTTCCAAAACGGAAGCCATGAGCTGGTGCATTTTCATTGGTTCATCACCCTCAACAAAAAAGGGTGTCCAACCATAACCCTTTAATAACTGTTCCAGTTCTTCATGCGAGATACGTCCCAGCACTGTTGGATTTGCAATTTTATAACCATTTAAATGTAAGATTGGCAACACCACACCATCTGTAACCGGGTTTAAAAATTTATTTGAGTGCCAGGATGTTGCCAACGGTCCTGTTTCAGCTTCTCCATCACCTATTACGCAAGCCACAATCAGGTCAGGATTATCTAATACTGCCCCAAAAGCATGACTCAAAGAATAACCAAGTTCCCCTCCTTCATGAATGGATCCCGGGCATTCCGGAGAAACATGGCTGGAAATCCCCCCGGGAAAAGAGAACTGTGTAAATAACTTTTTCAGACCGCTTTCATCCTGAGTGATATGCGGGTATATTTCACTATAAGTTCCTTCAAGATAAGTATTCCCAACCAGGGCCGGTCCTCCATGTCCCGGGCCGGAAATATAAATCATGTTCAGATCATATTCTTTAATTATCCTGTTTAAGTGAACATAAATAAAATTCTGCCCTGGTGTTGTTCCCCAATGGCCTAATAATTTGGGTTTAACATGTTCCAGTTTTAAAGGTTCCCGGAGTAACGGGTTATCGTACAGATAAAGTTGACCAACCGAAATATAATTGGCAGCCCGCCAGTAAGCGTTTATTTTATTTACCAGTTCTTCTGACAATGGATTATTTTTAGTTTCCATTTTTTTTCATTTTAATAATTATGATTCACTTTAAATGTGAAAAGCCACTTTTTGAACAACTTTTTTTTGGAGATTAACCATTGTTTTCCTGCTTAAAAGATTTCCTTGATTTTTTTCTGCTCGAAGAAAACTGTCCTCCGAAAATTTTTACTGCCAGCACTTTTAAGGCATTCAGCAGTAACATCCAAACAAGGGCATATCCCCATGCAATACCTGCCTTGCCCCAACCTATCGGGTGAATAAGCCAACCGTACACTGCAAAAAGAGTACCTATTACCTGCGTACTTTCGAGCGAAACAAAAAGTATCCAGTTTGGATATGGCTTTTGCCAAAACCATCCGGTATTACGCGTGAGGTAAATCGTCATATGGCCGGCTACCAGTAATTTTAAAAATATCATGGTTCGAATCACATGCTGATCCCATCCGGAATACTCATAAATAAACCAGAAAAAAAGAAATGAAGAGATGACCCCACCAATGCTCAGGATGGTGGACATCCCAAGAACACGTTTCATATCCCATCGGACCGGATGGTCTGCAGTGGGGACATTGTCGAAAGCAATGGTCATTATAGGAATATCATTCAGTATAGCAAGTAAAACAACCATAATTGCTGTTACGGGATAAAACCGGAGCGCAATAATCGAAATAGTCATAAACAACACTACCCGCAACGATTCTGTAATACGATATGTGGCATAACCTGTCATACGCTCAAATATGCGACGGGCTTCTTCAATCGCATTAATAATTACTCCCAGCCCGGGTTTTGTAAGAACAAGCGCTGCCGCCGACCGGGCTGCATCAGTAGCACTGGAAACAGCAATTCCAACATCAGCCTGTTTAAGTGCTGGTGCATCATTCACGCCATCGCCGGTCATCCCGACAATGCGGTCGTTTTTCTGATATTTTTTAATGATTTTAAACTTGTGCTCCGGTGTTACCTCAGCAAAACCGCTGGCAGACAAAAATTCATCATCGTCAATGGTCTCGCTGTTGCTTTCTTCAGATTCATTTTCACTGTCAGAACCAAAAATGTCATTGACATGAAGAATATTATCTTCCAAATCGAGCTGTTTAGCAACCGTTTTAGCAATTGAAGTGTGGTCGCCGGTGACCATTTTGATTCCAATACCGTGATTTTTGGCATCATTTATAACTTCTGCCGAATCTTCGCGTGGCGGATCAAGCAACGGGAGCAGCCCCAGGTATTTCCAGTTGCCATTTTCTTTCTTGGCCACTCCCAGTGTTCTGAATCCTTTTTTGGCCTGTTCATCAATTTTATTGTTAATCTCTTCTGCCTGTCCTTTATTGTCAATAAGATCGGCAATTACCTGCGGGGCACCTTTGGCAACAGTAAATTTATTACCGTTAATTTCAACATCGGCTTCCGCTCTTTTGCGTGTCGGATCAAAAGGTCGAAAATCGTGTGTTTTATAATCTTTCAACTTTTCCTTGTCTTCTAAACCCTCAAGAATTGCTTTGTCTATCGGGTCGGAATTGTCTTCTTCGGTAGTTAATGCCGCAGCAATAATTACCTCTTCTTTATTTTCTGCATTAAGAATCACAGGCTCCTGCAATTCCAGCTCGTTTTTAGTAAGCGTTCCTGTTTTATCGGAACAAAGAATTTCAAGGCCTGCCATTTCTTCCATAGCAGAAAGCCTCGATACGATGGCTTTTTTTTGGGCCAGCCGGTTGGCACCAATCGACATGGTAACCGATAAAACAGCCGGTAGTGCTGCAGGAATTCCGGCAATAGTAACTACCAGTGCAAAAAGCAACACTTCGATTATTTTTTCGTGCCGAAGAATTCCGGCCACTATGATTCCAGCAATTAAAACTCCGGTAATTGCAATGATGTAATAACCGATTTTCATAACTGCTTTCTGAAAATGTGATTTTTCTTCAGCACTTTGAACCAATTCCACAGTACGTGCAAATTTGGTTCGGTTTCCGGTGGCTATTACCACCGCTTTTGCCTCGCCCCTTTTTATTGTCGTTCCGGAATAGGCTACTTCATTTCCTTTTTTGTCGACGGGAACAGATTCACCGGTTAACGCCGATTCATCAATTTTTACCTGTTCATCTTTTAAAATTTTTACATCGGCCGGCACGATGTTTCCCATTTTGAGAATAACGATATCCCCGGGGACGAGTTCTCTTGAATCCATCTTTTTCCGATGTCCTCCTCGCAGCGTAATAGATTCAGGAG
>DASQZP010001118.1:0-2478 GCA_035638655.1 Bacteroidales bacterium | reverse complement strand
TTAAGAGATTGGGCGAATGCAATATTCGTCGGTAAAAGAAATGAAACAGGAAAATTTGTAAGGTGTTTTATAATGTTATATATCCCTCT
This sequence comes from Bacteroidales bacterium, assembly GCA_035638655.1. Taxonomy (GTDB): domain Bacteria; phylum Bacteroidota; class Bacteroidia; order Bacteroidales; family DASQZP01; genus DASQZP01. The sequence continues at coordinate 2,389 of DASQZP010001118.1, read as the reverse complement.
TATACGGTACAACTGTAGGTTAACATAAAGCACAATTCTTGGATTAGTGAATTTTAAGGGTAGATGGAAAATTGATAATGGTCAAATAAATACTAGCCTTTGGGGTAAAGTACATTAATTATGCTAAATTTGATTCTTTGTTGTAAGCAGTGAGCGAATCGTTTTTACTAGCACTTTGTGGCTTCCCGCTTTTTTCTTGACGATAGCTTGGGCATACTTGTTTAATGTTTGTATTTCTTTGGGTAATAATTTTTTTCCGGTATAAATGATTATAGGGATGATATCGTATCCGGGTAGGTTTTTAATATTTTCTGCCATATCGATACAGCTTTCATTGTTTATAGTATAATCAAGTATAATGCAGTCTATATCTTCTTTATCAAGAAATTGATAGGCTTGTTCTTTTGACGTTGTTGTGATGCACCGCTCAATGGAATAGCCTAATAACTCTTTAATAGCTAAGTTGTGGGTTGGGCTGTCGTCAACGATGAGAATCGTTTTATTTAATTTTTCTTTCTCATTATCCGATGAATTAAAAATAGAAGAATGATTAGAAACAGATTCGCAGGAATTATTGGCATTCGGTTTTTGGTCGGGCAAGTATACGGTAAAAGTGCTCCCCAAGTATTCTTTACTATCCACATGCAACAATCCGCCCAAAGCTTCGGTCAATTGCTTACAAATATTAAGTCCCAGTCCGGAACCTTTAAACTTTCCCATGAGTGCGGGTTTTGATCTGGATTGTCTTTCAAAAATTTTTTCCTGATCGTCTTTAGGGATCCCTATTCCAGTATCCTCTACTTGAAAAGCTATGGCATATTCAGAGTAAAATTGTACTCTTTTAAGTTCTTTATCATTTGGATTGTACAGCCTTAAAGTTACAGAGCCACTGGGTGTGTACTTAAAAGCATTAGATAATATGTTCTTTACTATTCTCTTAAGATAGGTTGGATTTGTTTTGATTTTATTATTGATTAATCCCGAAGTTTTATATTCAAAGGTTATCCCATTTTTTTGTGCGACAGGATCAAAGATATAATATAATCTTTGCCCGAATACTTGAGCATCAATAATGCTCATCTCAGTATGATTGACTCCCCATTGTTCAGAGGGTGAATCAAAGAATTCGTCCAAATAGTTGAGTAGATAATTACTGGAGTGGCCGATAGCGCTTGTTAGTTTTTTGAAATCGCTTCCGGCATCCTTTCCTATTCTCTTAACGATAAGCATATTGGCAAGGATGATGGAATTTAAACTCGTACGTATATCATGAGCGGCATCAGCCAGAAATTCAGATTTCATTTTACTACTTGTAGCGTATTCCCGGCTTATCTTTTGTTGTTTCTTAAGTTTTCGTGTTTTCTCTCGTAATGAGCTAATATCTTTATTGATTGTTAATAAATAATTTTGCCCTTTCCATTCTATTAGTTGAAATAGTGTTTCAGAAGTATTTAAAATGTTTTTTTCCTTTTTTCTTATACAAACAATAATTTTTTTCTGAATTCCCTGTAAAAGAGGTGTTACAAATTTTTTAAATTCACTCGGATTATAATCAATATAGGTATCGGAAGGTGAAAGTTGATGAACATTCTTACCATCATATTGATTCTTTTCTAATGCCTCTTGATTCAGATATAGACACTTAAAATTTTCAAGACTAAAAATATAAATCTCATCTGTACAATAATTAAAAGTTGTCGATAAGAGACCTTTATTAAATTCTTTGCTGATAAACTTATTATAGAGACGTTTATTTTTTAGCTCTCTTCTCACTATTGGCAAAAGGCGTTCCATATTTTCCTCCGCTACACAATCATCAGATCCGTTTTTCATAGCGAGTACATCCATTACTTTCTCCTTCTTCCGGGTTAGAAAGATGATTGGAATATTTTCGGAATGGTTTTTGACATATTTAAGTATCGAGAAGTTACTAATTATGGGATTTTCTGATACGATAATTAAATCCCAGTTTAAGTTTTTTTCAAAAGCTTGTAGGATACTTGTCCTACTATAGACACTCTTATAATCAAGTTTAAAATTTCCTTCTTTAATAATGTTAAGCGAATCAGCTATGAGATCGTCTGAAATATTGATAAATAACAGATTGATACTTTGTACTGTTTGCATAAATAAATATGTATCTCCATATAATGGTCAGCAGAATAGTACAAAAAATACGACAGATTAGTAGAATATAAAAGAGTATTATGTCTTTTTATATATGATATGGGTACAATTCTCAACTAAAGAAATCCACGCACAACGATTTTTATGGATGTCGTGGAAGTAATAAGTTTGCCAACATAAATGATTATTTTTTTTCTCAAAATGAATAAAAGATCTGTTGATTTCATAGAAGGCTTTGCAAAACCCCCGATCAAATGGTGAG
>DASQZP010001117.1:0-2173 GCA_035638655.1 Bacteroidales bacterium | reverse complement strand
GTTATGTCCGGTAGCTTCAATGATTATAGAAGTCTGAGTTACCAGTCCGAGCAGGTGATTTTGCTCATTTACTACAGCAACCTGAAACTGGGAGTCTTTGATCAACGGAAGCATATCCCCCACCGTAGCATCCGGATATACACTGGGGACATCAGAGATTAAAGCATCTTCAATGGTTTTCTTCCCTTCTTTTTTAAGTTTCAGCACATCTTCAAGATAAACATATCCCATAAATGTCTGGTTGGTTCTGACAACAGGCAAAACATTTACACCCGCTTCTCTCATCTTACGCATTACAGTTTCAGGTCCGTCATGTTTCAACCGGGCTTTGGTAGCTTGCTTAAACATCAGTGTTCCTGCTGTAATAATGCTTGTCCTGTCAATATTTTCGACAAAAGAGGTTACATAATCATTGGCTGGCCTGGTAAGAATCTCTTCTGCAGTACCAATCTGTACAATTTCACCATTATTCATTATAGCAATACGTTCTCCAAGCTTAATGGCCTCATCCAGATCGTGGGTAATGAAGACAATGGTTTTTTGGACCTTCTCCTGCAACAGCAAAAGCTCATCCTGCATCTGGCTGCGAATAAGTGGGTCAAGCGCAGAGAATGCCTCATCCATCAGCAGTACTTCGGGATCATTAGCCAGCGCCCGGGCCAAACCTACACGTTGCTGCATTCCCCCGGATAACTCCGAAGTCATCATATTTTCATATCCCTGTAACCCGACAATTTCAACACTTTCCATTGCTTTTTTGTTGCGTTCTTCTACAGAAATTCCCTGAATTTCCATACCAAAACCTACATTTGATAATACGGTACGGTGAGGTAATAAACCAAAATGCTGAAAAACCATTGACATTTGCTTACGGCGAATTCCAAGCAGTTGCTTGTCATCATACCCTGTGATATCCTCTCCGTTCACAAAAACCTGCCCCATAGTAGGTTCAATCAGCCGGTTAAGACAACGAAGCAGGGTGGATTTTCCACTTCCGGACAGACCCATGATCACAAATACCTCTCCTGGTTTGATTTCCAGACTGGCATTCTTTACTGCCACAGTACACCCTGTCTTTTCCAGAATCTCTTCTTTTGACTTGCCCTCTTTCATTAATTTTTTGGCTTCACCTTTCTTACTGCCAAAAATGAGGGAAAGATCTTTTATTTCGATCTTATTATCCATATTATTATTTTTTACATAAAAGAATATGCTGCCAAATCAACAACCTGGAAATCATTTTTCAATGAAGTATCAACAATTAATGAGATGACTGAGCAATATGTTATATGTTTTTTGCAATTTTTCAGATTTTCTAAAGGTCCAAATACTGAATTATGCCGGGAACCCAGGGAGTTATATGTTTAGAGAACTATTCCAAAACAAGTTATCAATGGAATTTCATTGATGTTTGCATGCTTTGTTTTGAATAAATTAAATATTCCGCCTACAGGCAACATCATTAACAATTAACAAACCATGGGGGGTTATGGTTCAACCCCGCCAGGCTAACTTTTCATTCCTCAATTGAGTATTGAATAACCCGCTACTAAAAATAATATCCAAGGTTTATATTGAACCTGGTATTCCATTGCGGATCTTTCACACCGGTACCGAGACCCGTTCCAAAATTATCAGTCAGCCATGGTTGATTTTTTCCCATTGCATAATCAACATAAGTATAAATGTTACCTGCAGTAATCAGGAAACCGGGTATTAAATGCTGGGTATCATAAAAGTTTTCATTTGTTTTATCCACATAGGTGTAATCAACATAAGGCTGAATATTTGAAATAGGTCCCCAGTCGACATTGATTGAATAGGCAAGACCGGCCACATACATAGCTGCTCTGGCAGCTACAGGATAATTGGAACCATATGCTCCCATCTGAACCAGTTCGAGTTTTTGTCCTGCATTGTCCCTGGCATTATAATCATAATAAACATATTCTGCCTTCAAATTGAATCCGCCACCAAAATTACCAACAGCGTGTGCTGCAAAAGCAGTAGACATATCAGACTCCTGTAATGCTGAATTATATATGCCACCAAACTGTCCGGACAAGCCAACTTCCCAGTCTTCATTGAGCATATAGGCAGCTCTCAAATTAAAAGTATTCAGCTCGCGAATATTCACATCATTGCCTGCCATCGACTGATAAGTATTCGAGGT
>DASQZP010001116.1:0-3084 GCA_035638655.1 Bacteroidales bacterium | reverse complement strand
CCGGGTTGAGTAAAAATGATATTAATATACAGGTGACAGGAAATCAGCTTATGGTCGAAGGGAATCGTGAGGGAAAAATAATTGAATCGGGGAGAATAATTAGAAAAGAGCGAAATACAGGGAAATTTCGTAGAAACTTTACTTTGAGTGGTATAGATAGTAATGCCACGGTAAAAGCAAATTTTAAAGAGGGAATTCTTCGCTTGTCAGTCCCAAAATCTAAAATGAAAAGAAAAGCTATTAAGATTGAGGTACAATAATTCGACAAATTAGATAAGTGTTTAAAAATTAGTTAAAGATTTTCATTCGTTAATGTTAAATAAGGATTCAAAGTGCCTGAATTACCAGAAGTTACCATATTTAAGCAATACATTGACGCTACTTCACTGCATCAAGAAATACAAGCAGTGTATGTTAAAAATGATTTTGTGCTTAAAGATGTAACGGTAGCACTTTTTAAAAAAGCTATAGAAGGACATGAGTTTACATCAGTTTCAAGACATGGTAAATTCTTATTTGTTGCATTAAATAAAATGACGGATGTCTTGGTACTACACTTCGGGATGACCGGATTCCTGAAATACTATTTGCATGATAAGGAAGAACCGGATCATGCACGAATTATTTTTCAATTCTCTAATAATTATCATTTGGCATATGTGAGTCAACGTATGCTGGGTGAGGTACGGTTTGAAAAGGATAAAAGTTCATTTTTAGAGAAAAGAAATTATGGGCCGGATGCCATGGATGATTCTCTCAATAAAAAGGTCTTTAAAGATTTATTAAAAGACAGGAAAGGAACGATTAAATCTGTCCTCATGAACCAGGAGCTGGTTTCAGGAATAGGAAATGAATTTTCAGATGAGATACTGTTTCATTCGCAAATACACCCGAAAACAAAAGTTCAGGATTTAGCTCAGAAAAAGGTAGATGAAATATACGAGCAAATGCGAGTGGTACTACAGAAAGCCATTGATCATAATACAAATTATGATGAGTTAAAAGATTCTTTTCTGCTGGCGCATCGTGAAAAAAATGGCAAGTGTCCAAAATGTAATTCGAAGCTAAATACTATCAATGTATCGGGAAGAACGGCATATTTTTGTCCGGTATGTCAACCAATAAATTAAATTTTTTTAAAGAAATCATAAAGCATTAAATAAATAACGTTATGAATAAAACGAAAGTATTTACTCGTCTTTATAAAGATTTGACCTCAGATGATATTGGGATTGTTGGTGGGAAAAATGCTTCTCTCGGAGAAATGATACGACACCTTAAAAAAAAAGGTATCAACGTTCCGGAAGGTTTTGCAACAACAAGTGCTGCATATTGGTATTTCATTGAAAAGAATGAGTTAAAGGGAAAAATTAGCCACGAATTAGAGCGTTTGAAAAGTGGAAAAATTAATCTGGCTAAAACAGGGTCTAATATTCGACAAACCATAATGGAGGCCGAACTTCCTCAGGAGTTAAAAGCTCAAGTGAAAAAATCTTATAAAGAGTTAAGCAAAATATATAAATCCGGGAATGTTGATGTTGCCGTTCGAAGTAGTGCTACAGCCGAAGATTTACCAAAAGCTAGTTTTGCAGGACAGCTTGAGAGTTTTTTGAATATCAGTGGAGAAAAGGAATTACTCAGTGCTGTACAAAAATGTTACGCTTCTCTTTTTACTGACAGGGCCATTGCTTACAGAGAGGAAAAAGGGTTTGATCATATGAAGGTTGCCCTTTCTGTGGGAGTTCAAAAAATGGTACGCTCTGATAAAGCCTGTTCAGGTGTGATGTTTACGATTGATACCGAAACGGGTTTTCCTGATGTTATTGTTATAAACGGCGCATGGGGATTGGGTGAAAATGTGGTCAAAGGGGTCGTCAATCCGGATGAGTACCGGGTCTTTAAACCACTGTTAAATAAAGATCATTTTATACCGGTTATTCAAAGAAATTTGGGTACAAAAGCACATAAAATGATTTATAAAACGAAGGGGAAAAATAAAACAGAGAACATTAAAACCACGGATAAGGAAAGGGTTTCTTTTGTGTTAAATGAACAGGAGATCATACTGCTCTCAAGATGGGCGGTTGCAATTGAAAAGCATTATAAGCGTCCCATGGATATAGAGTGGGCTAAAGACGGGCGTACGGATGATATGTATATCGTTCAGGCTCGACCGGAAACTGTTGAATCACAGAAAGAAGCCAGTTCATTTAGTTCATATAAGTTAAATGATAAGAAAGACAGCATATTAAGCGGCCTGGCAATTGGTGATGCCATAGCAGCAGGGAAGGCTTGTGTAATAAAAAAAGCCGAAGACATTGATCAGTTCCGTACTAACAGCATTTTAGTTACGGACATGACTGATCCTGATTGGGTACCTATCATGAAGAAAGCTTCGGGAATTGTAACCAATCATGGCGGTCGTACCTCTCATGCTGCTATTGTGAGTCGGGAATTAGGAATACCCGCCATTGTAGGTACCGGAGAGGCCACAAAAAAGATTAAAGACAAGCAAAATATTACTATCTCATGTTCGGAAGGTGATAAGGGATATATATATGACGGTATTCTTGATTACGAAGTGGATCAAATAAATCTGGATGAAATTCCGGAAACCTCCACACAAATAATGATGAATATCGCGAGTCCTGATGCTGCATTCCGCTGGTGGCGTTTACCGGCATCAGGTGTTGGTTTGGCACGAATGGAATTTATCATCAATAATATTATTAAAATACATCCTCTGGCGTTGGCTCGTTTTAATAAATTGAAAAATAAAACGGTTAAAAAGGTAATTGAAGAGATAACAAAAGGGTATAAAGATAAAACAGATTATTTTGTCGACAGACTGTCGATGGGCATCGCACGTATTGCATCTTCTCAATATCCAAATCCCGTAATAGTAAGGTTAAGCGATTTTAAGACTAATGAATATGCAAAACTTGTAGGGGGAGAAGAGTTTGAACCCAAAGAAGAAAATCCTATGATAGGATTTAGGGGGGCATCAAGGTACTATAATGATTTATATAAAGATGGATTTGCACTGGAATGCAGGGCGATCAAGAAAGTTCGTGAAGTTATAGG
>DASQZP010001115.1:0-3846 GCA_035638655.1 Bacteroidales bacterium | reverse complement strand
TAAACTAAGATCGTTTAATTTTGTTACACATGATGTAATAATTAGTGTCTGTCCATAATGTCCGATAACTGCGTTGTTACAAAAATTTTAATTCCTCATATACACTAGTATACTGCGGATTAAAATTTTTGCACGCCTTGTTCTCGAACATTTTGATCCAGACACCTGGACTTTATTGACAGACTCTAATTAATTAGTTTCAGCAAAGAAAGTTTTCCATTTACAGGTAACGGCAAGCTAACATTTTCACCAAACCTAAACGATTAGTATGAAAATAAATGAGAACCAATTACTTATAATATTCGGGGCTTCCGGGGATCTTACTGAACGCAAACTAATTCCTGCACTATACGATCTGCACATACAAAAATTACTACCCGATGGTTTTGCTGTACTTGGTGTAAGCCGAACAAAATATTCTGACAGTGATTTCAGAAAAAAGATGAAGGAAGGAATCAAATCCTTTTCAAATAAAGATACCAGTGATGAAGAACCAATTGAAAAATTTGCTGAAAAATTACATTATATTCCAATAAACACCAAAGATCAGGCTGATTATGCAAAACTTGCGGATCGGCTCGAAGCGCTTGACCAGCAGTTTCAAACCGGAGGGAATCATATATTTTACCTGGCTACTCCTCCCTCGCTGTACAGGATCATTCCAGCCAATTTAGCTGCTCACGGACTCAGTAACCAATCAAACGGGGAAGAAGGCTGGAAACGGATTATTATCGAAAAACCATTTGGCACCGATCTGGAATCAGCCAGGGATTTAAACAAAGAATTGCTTCACTGCTTTAAAGAAGAGCAGATTTACAGAATTGATCATTACCTGGGTAAAGAAACAGTACAAAACCTGCTGGTTACCCGCTTTTCCAATGGTATTCTCGAACCCTTATGGAACCGGAATTATGTAAATCATGTAGAGATCACGGCCGCGGAAAGTATTGGTGTTGAAAACCGCGGGGGGTATTATGATTCTTCGGGAGCCCTGCGGGATATGGTGCAGAATCACCTGCTGCAGTTATTGGGCCTGGTTGCCATGGAGCCTCCTACCATGATAGAAGCGTCTTCCATCAGGAATGAAATGCTAAAGGTTTTTCAGTCACTTAGACCAGTGACGCCCCAGACAGTCGGACAGTTGGTAATAAGAGGACAGTATACCGAATCGATGGTGAGAGGAGAAAAGGTTAAATCCTACCGGGAAGAAAAAGATGTATCGCCCGATTCAAAAACGGAAACTTTTGTGGCCATGAAATGTTTTGTAGACAACTGGCGTTGGGCAGGTGTTCCCTTCTATATTCGTACCGGGAAACGACTGCCTACCAGGGTGACGGAGATTGTGATACATTTTAAATCGACCCCTCATCACTTATTTGTAATCAATCCCCAGATCTACAAAAATTACAATCAGTTGGTGATCCGTATTCAGCCAGATGAAGGAGTACTGCTTAAAATGGGAATGAAAGTGCCCGGTGCCGGTTTTCATGTGCAGGACATCAACCTTGATTTTCATTATAATGAACTGAGTGACCAGTATCTTCCCAGCGCCTATGAACGCCTGCTGCTTGATTGCATGCTGGGTGACCCTACACTTTATACACGGGGTGATGCACTGGAGGCCGCCTGGAAATTTATTGATCCGGTGATGGATGCATGGAAAAATAATCCTGACCTGAAAATATACGGATACCCTGCCGGCAGCTGGGGACCGGATGTAGCAGACAGCATGATTGAAGAACCTCACCTTACCTGGCGTTATCCATGCAAAAATCTGGCTGATGACGGAATCTATTGTGAATTATAAATAGTATCTGTCCATAATGTCCGATAACTGCGTTATTGCAAAAATTTTAATTCCTCATATACAGCAGTATACTGCGGATTAAAATTTTTGCACGCCTTGTTCTCGAACATTTTGATCCAGACACTTGACTTTATTAACAGACTCTAATTAATTAAAATCAAAAAAAATGGAAACCTCACAAGTATTTAACATAAAAGAAGACATAAAATACAGCGATCAGGCTGTAGTAAGCAAAACACTGATAAAAAAGAAAACAGGCACAGTAACCCTTTTTGCCTTCGACAAAGGTGAAGGACTAAGTGAACATACCGCTCCTTATGACGCCCTGGTACAGTTGATTGACGGGAAAGCCGAGGTAGTGCTTGGCGGTACTCCGCATATTGTGAACGAAGGAGAAATGATCCTGATGCCGGCCAATGTGCCGCATGCACTGAAGGCCATGGAGAGATTCAAGATGATGCTGGTCATGATCAGGGAATAACAAAAATACAATCAATATGGAACTGATAAACAGTATACCACTTGTCCACATCAGGGCACGCCGCATAGAGATTGAAAAGAAAACCGTATCAAGGATGATCGGCATGTACTGCCGGGGCAAACACGGGAATAAACAAGAACTTTGCAGCGACTGTGACCAGCTGCATACATACGCCATGCAACGGCTGGATCATTGTGTTTTTGGCAATGAAAAACCCTTTTGCTCAGCCTGTCCGGTGCATTGCTACAAGAAATCGATGCGGGAAAGAATCAAAGAAGTAATGCAGTATGCCGGCCCACGCATGTTGTATACCCATCCCGGCCTCGCCATCATGCATATGTTTGCCCGGTTCAGCAAACCTCAACCACCAAAAAAGAAATGAAAAATACCCGGGGAAAGATCAACCCGGGTATTGTGCGTATTAACAAATCAAACTATTATGCCACTTTTTCACTGGTTTTGCTGTCACCACCTTTGTGTTTGTTGGTATGGATACCAAACGGAAGGTATAACGGGCAGATACTTACTATGCTGGTAATAATAAAGATAGCTGCCAGGATAAGCAGAATGATACCAAGAACCGGGGGAAAGAGATCTGTTGCAAAATAAAGAATAACAATAGCCGCTGCCAGCAACAGCCTGATGAACTTGTCGGTTGAACCCATGTTACTTTTCATAATAATTTAAATATTGGTGTATAAACAAATGTACAATTTTTAAATTTCAATTTCCAGTATTTCAGAGAATTGTTGTCGAAAAGCCCGCCATTCGGATGGTTGGAGCCTGCTAAATAATTATAAAAGATCAAAAAAAATTTCCTTATTAAAATTAGATTCCTTACTTTTGCAGCGACTCAGTAGCTCAGTTGGTAGAGCAGCAGACTCTTAATCTGCGGGTCGAGGGTTCGAGCCCCTCCTGGGTCACAAGAAGAGTTTGGAGTTTGAGTTTCGAGCAAGAGCGAGAATTTCAAACTCCTTTTTTTTGTCGCATCTGCCAGCGCGCTCACTGTAAAAGGTAAGTATTGTTACTTTGCTACTTTGCATCCTTCTCTCCCTGTCTCATATTCCGGCCTAATAAACAATATTATCCTGAAAATGTTACTTATTTCATCAGATGCTTATCAGAATCTAATGCTGAATTAATGATATACTAAGGAACCATTTACCTGACTGACCATCATATGTTATTAAAATGAATAATATCATGTCACAATTAGTTGATTTTAAAAATGTAGCAGTAACAGGTCTGGAATCATCACCAGTATCTGCATCGCTTGCAGGATTGCGTGCCAACGAATCCAGATATTACAAGAACAAATATAACCATGATTTTACGGTTACTCCTGTTGGCGAAAACAAAGATGCTCTGTACTATGTGAATAATATTCTGCTGAATGAACGTAATATTAAAATTTCAGCAAAGCCGCTTGAAACATCAGATTTTATTGTTGACGATATAAAAATGACTTATGTATTTTACGAGAGCGGACTCTCGATCAACGTGATGTATTCACTGAACAATCCCAAAAAAAGAGCAGTAGGCTTTAAACTCTCAGAAG
>DASQZP010001114.1:0-4657 GCA_035638655.1 Bacteroidales bacterium | reverse complement strand
ACAATGGTTGCTGCTTCATCAATATGTCCGGTTCTAAGCAAGCTTTCTGCCTTCATCATTAATACATCCGAATACCTGAACAATGGAAAATCATTGCTAAGCCGGCTTGTTATACCCATTGCAATTTCAAATTTACCAAGTCTGAATCCATGTACCTCTTCGGATTGATCCACACCCGGCACTTCGTTAATATACGCCAGAGGTTTTCCATCAAAAGCTCCAAGGGTACAAAACAAACTATCACCATTGGATGCATATTGTTGTCCCTTTATATAATCGTCTTTATACCGGGCATCGTCAGTATCAAATGTACTTATGAACTGCGGCACCGCGCAAACGCCACCCCAGGGAGGATACTGTAAGTTATAGGTAGCCTGATTTTCAGGCTGCAGTGTTTGCATGTGAATATCAAATGCATTCCATTCAGGATTGTATAATTCATCATACGGAATTGCAAAAATTATCTCTTTTGAATTTTGGTTTTCCGTCTTGAACACATCCTTATGATTATCTTCCAGTTTGAATTCGGTTTCCGGAACGGAATTGATAATGACATCACACTCTTCAATACATTTCTCCCACTGCGGTGTGCCAGAATAAACTTCTGCATTCAGGTACATTTTTGCCAGCAAAGCATGACCGGCCCACTGATTAAATTTTCCATAAGTAGCCTGATTGTTTTCAGCATTTACAAGTGGAATATTCTCTGTAACTTCTTTCACAATGAAATCATATACCTCTTTTCTGGTATTCTGTTCGGGCAAATAGCCTTCAGGCACATCAAATTCAGTGATAACAGGGACATTCCCAAAAAAATCACAAAGCACCCAGTAATATGAAGCTCTTAATAATTTCATTTCAGCAATTACAGCAGGCTTATCTTCTTCAGCCACAGGGATTATTCCGGATTCTACCTGATAAATAACCCTGTTGCAGTTTGTAATACCACTATATGTCCTGCTCCATGTGTTTACTACTATATCATCATCTGTAGTCCATTTATGCTCATGTATTCTGCGATATACTCCTCCATCAACCCAGCCATTAGGACGGGCTGGTGTAAGCATTTCATCTCCGGCTACTTCCTGTGCTCTGTAAAGGCCATTCCATTGAGTCATTACATCTCGCCAGTTGACATAAGCAGCACCTGAAAGAGCCGCTAAATCCTGACTACCGGGCTCAAACCTGCTTGAAATGATTTGATCATAGCTCTGATCTTCAAGTTTTGTACAGGACGTGACAATAAATATCAACATAATCAATACTAACATCCCGTTTTTTATCATATATATTTTGTTTTTCATGTTTTAGAAATTTTAGGATTAAAAACTAACATTCAAACCAACACTAAAGGTACGGGTAGTAGGATATTTATCCCTCCAATCAATTCCAGGATCCAACCCGCTGGTTGGTATTACGTTAATTCCTGACTGAGCGTTTGAGACACCGTTTCTGAGGCTAACTTCCGGATCAATTCCGCTATATCCGGTAATAATAAAAGTATTCAGTGATGAAACATATACCCGGGCAGATTGAATATACTTTAACTTGATATTCTTGAAGTTATAACCAAGTGTAATATTGTCAATCTTCCAGTAATCTCCCTGCTCAATATAATAACTGTTAAACTCATGTGGCGATTTCAGTTGGGTTTTACCATATACTTTATCAAATGCTGACCTCAGCAAGTTATACTGGGTATAAGTAGGGTTTTCATACATCATGCGCTGAAAATTTGCAATTTGAAATTTGAAGGCTCCCCGCTGTGATATACTTAAGTCCCAGTTTTTAAAACGAAATGTATTGTTCCAGCCGGCATAGTATTTTGGCAGCCCATTCCCTATCACCTGTTTATCCTCGAAGGAATGTCCAAAATCAGAATATTTTACCGGTTGGCCGTCACTTCCTTCGTATACCCATTGTCCATAATTAGCCTGATCTGCCGGGTCATTACCTATATCAACCACTTTAAACCCATAAAAATCGCCTACTTTTCCACCAATTTTCACTAAATGTGTGAATGTTTGTACAGGTGGTCCTGTGTAACCAACAGTAAAATAATCGCTGGATGTTTTGTAAATATCATTTGATAAACTGACCAGCTTATTGCTGTTTGTAGAGAAATTAAGACTTGAACTCCACTCAAAATTGTTAGATTTTACAGGGATCAAATTCAGGACAACCTCCAGTCCTTTGTTTTCCATTTTGCCAACATTGGCTATTGTATGATCATAAAGATTTGGCGGACTTGGTACGGCATAATTAAAAAGAAGATCTTTAATATTACGAATATAATAATCAATACTACCTCCTACACGATTATTCAACATACTAAAATCAACGCCGAAGTTAGTTTCCCTTTTTTCTTCCCATCTCAGATTTGGATTAGGATTTTGTGAAGGAACAAGTGTTTGCAACCATTTTCCATCAGAAAGCACATACCTGTCATAATCAAGCAATGCTACACCAAGAAACAGATCTGAAGGCTGGGAACCAGTAACACCATATCCTGCCCTGAGCTTAATATCATTAAACAATCCCTGATCTTTCATAAAAGGTTCATTGGTAATTCTCCAACCAACTGAAACAGCCGGAAAAGTACCCCAGGGGTTGTCAGTCCCCCATAACTGGCTGGCTGCTTCATGGCGTAAACTACCCATAAACAGATAACGCTGGTCATAATTATAAGTAACACGGGTGAAAAAACCAATGAGATTGGTTTTGTTCTGGTAACTGGTCTGACTGGCCAGACCGTCTTTAATTGCATTTCCCTTCTCAATTGCACTAAATCCAAAGAGATCAGTAGGAAAATCCCAGTTATTCATGAAATGAGTACGGTATTCATTTTCCTGATAGGAATAACCTCCCAAAAAGACAAAATTATTTTTCCCAAAAGATTTATCATATTCAGCAGTAAGATCAGCCAGTCTTTCAATCCACATACTCCCGCTCACCTCAGCATATCCATTACGTCCGTCCCGCAAGGTTGAGATGTGCTGTTTGGTTTCGGAATAACCCCTGTCAAGATTCCGCTTTGAATATGAAAATACACTTGACAGTTTCAGTCCTTTAATTGGGGTGTATGTAACAGATCCTTTATACCTTGAATTCTGCTGATTATTGACACCATTACTCTCCATAAGATCAGATACAGGATTCTCGTATTCGAATTTTGTAAGTTCCTGGAACCAGGTTCCATCTTCATTTTTAACCGGGGCAGTTGGATTTTGGATAACGGATTGTCTGTATATATAACCATTAAACCCATTTAGTTTGGTAGAAGAATTGAATAAATTGATGTTAATTTTCACCTTGTCATTAAACATATTGTGATTAAAATCAGCACGTCCCTGAAAAACCTGGTTATAGGATTTCAGGAAAATCCCTTCAGTATTGTTATAATTCAGATTAACGAGGTAATTTGTAGTAGAATTTCCTCCTCGAACCGTCAGATTATGTACCTGAGAAAGAGGGGTGCGTGTAATTTCATCCAGCCAGTTTGTGTTAGCTCCCAAATCAGTTTGCTCGCTCCTGTACCCTGCTGCAATTTGATTACGAAAATCGGAAGCAGTAGATAAATCAAGTTTTCTGGCAATAGTCTGTGTGCTGGCATATACACTGTACTCAACAGTACTTTCGTAATTCCCGCTTGCCCTTTTTGTTGTTATTATTATTACACCGTTAGTTCCCCTGGTACCATAAATGGCTGCCGCAGAACCGTCTTTCAACACATCAATAGACTCTATATCCTGAGGGGCAACAGTATTAATATCACCAGGCACGCCATCAATAAGTACGAGTGGACTTTGATTGGCTCCCATTAAGGTAGTTTGCCCTCGCAACAGTATTTGAGTAGATGCTGTTGGATCACCACTCGGTGAAATAATGGATAAACCAGCTACTTTCCCCTGAATAAGCTGTCCTGCATCTGTCACACTTCCTTTTGTAAATTCATCGGGCTTTACTGTAGCTATTGAACTGGTTACATCGCCTTTACGCTGCGTTCCGTATCCAATAACCACAACCTCATCGAGTTTTTGAACATCCTGATAAAGCTGTACATCAATAACATTGTTATCAGCTACAGCAACTTTCTTTTTCAGGTAACCTACATAAGAAAATACGAGTGTGGAATTTTCATTCGGGATTTCAATGGTGTAATTACCATCCATATTGGTAATTACACCGTTGCTCGTCCCCTCCACTATTATATTTACCCCGGGCAGCGGTTCTCCGGTTACCGCATCAGTAACAGCACCTGTAACCTGCTTCTGCTGTATGGCACCCTGGGGGAATACAACTACAAAGTTATTGTCCAATACTTTATAGCTTAGAAGAGCATCACCCAGAACTTTGGTAAGCATTTCATCCAAAGTTCCTTCCTCAATATCATTGGAGACAATGTCATTTAATTGTTTATAATCATCATTATAAAAAAACCGTGCATTGCTCTTTTGTTCGATGATGCTAAGCGTCTTACGTACTGTCTGTCCTTTGATTCTCTGATCCAGAACAATTTTCTGCGAAAGTACAGTAGCACTTAACTGGAACGAAATTAAAGTAGTTAGTAATAGTGTAAGTTTCATAGTCAGAAGTATCTTATTAAAAGAACTCAGTTTAGGTTTAGGAAAAATTATTTTCCCACTAATTTTTTTTT
>DASQZP010001113.1:0-2103 GCA_035638655.1 Bacteroidales bacterium | reverse complement strand
CAGATCAATCTGCTTGTCTTTGATATTTTTTTCGAATGGTTTTTCTGGAAAGAATTTGGGAAAAGATTTGATTTTATCGCTGTGGATTACCTTGTGTATACCCATGAGGTTATATATAATATTCTTGAATCCTATCCAATTCCCTTACTTATTGGTTGGGTCTTTGTAATTAGTTCCTGCCTTTTTTATCTTATTTACAAAAAAACATCTATTCTTGATTCTTCATTTGATTGTTCTCAAAAATTTCTGCAAAGATTGAAAATCGGCGTCTGTTTTTTCTTTCTGCCCATATTATTTTTTTTCATGCTTAACGGACAATCTTTGGCAAATATCTCGGCCAACCAATTCAACAATGAACTGTCAAAAAATGGACTGTACTCCTTATTTTCTGCATTTAGAAACAATACGTTAGACTATGATACGCATTATAAAACCGAGCGAACCGAAACTGTCATGTCTCATCTAAACACGTTATACAAATTCGACAGCAACTATTCACGGTTTATAAAAAAAACAGGGGAAGAACTTAAATACAATGTTATGCTGATTATGGTTGAAAGCCTCAGTGCTGAATATATGGGGGCATTTGGCGACCATAGAGGATGGACCCCTAATCTTGACAAGTTGGCCAAGCATTCGCTGTTTTTTGATAACGTTTACGCAACAGGAACCAGAACGGTCAGGGGAATGGAGGCAGTGACCCTGTCAGTTCCACCGTCACCGGGTAGAAGTATTATCAAAAGACCGGATTGTCACGGTATGTTTTCAGCAGGGTTTATATTCAAAGAAAAAGGCTATGAAAACAAATTTATTTATGCCGGGTATGGTTATTTTGACAACATGAATGATTTTTTCTCACACAATGGATTTATAACGGTAGATAGAACTGATATGGGGGCTAACGAAATATCATTTTCTAATGTTTGGGGTGTTTGTGACGAGGATTTGTTTAACAAGGCCCTAAAAGAATCGGATAAATCTTATCAAAAGAACAGACCATTCTTTAATTACATAATGACCACTTCAAACCATAGACCCTACACATATCCAGCGGGGAAAATAGACATACCTTCCCATACGGGAAGATCGGGAGGCGTTGAATATACAGATTATGCAATCAATAAATTCTTGGGCGATGCTGCATCTAAACCCTGGTTTAAAAATACCGTCTTCATTATTTTGGCGGATCATAACGGCGGAAGTGCCGGAGAAACTTCATTGCCGGCTTGGCGATATAAAATACCCGTCTTTATTTATGGACCCGGTATTATAAAACCACGGATTGTAAGTAAATTGTCTTCCCAAATTGATATTATGCCCACTCTTTTTTCACTCATGAATTGGAGTTATGAAAGTAGATTTTATGGAGAAGACATACTTGACGAAAACTTCAAGGAAAGAGCATTTATTGGAACCTATCAAAAATTAGGTTTTTTAAGAAATGATAGGCTTGTTATACTGGAATCAGATAAAAATCTTCACGAGTATAAAATAGTTCATCAGAGCCTTTATGATGTTAAATATAAAGAAATCGATCCAATTGAGAAGGATAAACTTGATGCCATAACTTATTATCAAAGCGCATGCTATTTTTACAAGTCAGGAATTAACAGATGGAAAAATTAAAACTGGTTAAATTCATTCGAGGCGAACCCTCGGAACTCTCACGGCTCGATTCAATGTTCAACCATAATGAGCCCTTCTCTTTTATCCTCAGTGCATTTTAAAAATTCAATAATATATTACGACGCCTTTGTCCGGATTCCAGCTGCTGATATTATGCATATCACCCATCAATGCGTTACTCCTTTTAAGAATAATGTATATTTCCTTGCCGGAAGCGGAGAATTGATGTACGGACTAGAATATGAATCCTTGAAGGGAAAACTTTGAAAAAAACATTATTATTGGAAACCAACGTTAAAAATACATCCGACATCATGCCAAAAGACAGTTTTGTATTTGCAAAATATTAATTGTTTGGATCAAAGAGACATATATGAAAATTCTTGTGGTGGATGACGACCTTGATTTCCTTGAACAGCTTCGGGAAACGCTCACAAGCCAAAAGTATGATGTGGACACGGCTGATGATGGAGAATC
>DASQZP010001112.1:0-7499 GCA_035638655.1 Bacteroidales bacterium | reverse complement strand
GCCCGATAAAGGCTATATTATAGACTCGTCCGCCACTGCCAGCAGGAGTCTCGGTAACAAAAACATGCACATCAGCCAGGTCTTTGTCGCGTACAAAATTGATGAAGGGCATATGGGTTTTCAGGTAATTAAAATCACAATCGTGACAATCAAAAAAGACATTGAGTCTGGAGGTGTCGGTAACTACAGCTGAAACAGGCTTTATTACTGAGTCGGCAGGTGAAACCGGAGGACTACCTGTAATATTCTGCAACATCAGCAGAAAGAAAACAATGAGTTTGGTTATAAACAAGGTATCGCGGTAAATATTACTCATAACATATTTTTTCATTTGTCCGCCGGGAACCAAAGAAATAATTGACAGTTGGTTTGCATTTACTGTATTACCGGCAATTCATTATTTGACGTGCTAAATAATATATGACAAAAAAGGGTCAAATGCAAGTTTGAGCCATAATTAATGCAATGTGTATCTTATACATACACTATTTGATAGGTTTTTCGATACCGGTATTACTCAAAAGAGGCAAAGACAGTTGTTACAGGAATCATTTATGCCAAATGGGGGCTGTGCTTTTTTATTGTCAGGGGGAAAGAAATATTTAAAATAAATTCAATAGTGCAATAAAATTGCACAAACTATTAATTTCTTTGTTTTGAATCGGTATGGTTCTGAGAGCGATTCATAATACTTAAATTTAGATACAGGCTGTCAGTTTTTCTGGCAGCCTGAATCGTTATCCAACAGGGTTCAGGCATTTGAAAAATTTATAAAATGAACATTTTATGACAGTTAAGGAGTGTTTCAAATTAATTTTAAAAATTGCAATAGAATTGCACTCTTTGCCTCTAATTTTGAAAAAGCAAACGATCAAATCCTAAAGGCCTTTATGATGAGCACATTGTTTGTGAGGCAATAATGCCGAATCATTCAAAAATTTAAAATTATGAATAATAATGAATTTTATGGAGTACAGGAGCTCAGCAGCTCTGAACTCAGTACGGTCGAAGGAGGTAGTCTTATTGGTATGTTTCTCATCGGGGTGGCAGTTGGCGTTGTTTTAGGAGTCGGTGATGCCTTAGGATTGTGGGAAGTATCATTAAAAACGGCATCAGTAAATTAATTATTAACTTATTAAATTAGAAAAAATGAATGTTGATGATTATCAATTGAGTACACTCAGCACAAATGAGATGAGTGAAATTAACGGAGGTATTTTCCCAGCATTTTTAGTAGGTGTTTTGGTTGGGTTAATTATAGTAGACATAATAACTAATGGGAAGGTATCTGATTAGCGAATAATTCGGACTGCCAGGACTGCTGTTATAACCTGGGTTCTCTGACTGAACAGTATTTTCTGGCAGCCTGTTTTGTTTGTTAAATTTAAATATATATAGTTTTAAACATAACTAACAATGTTGTTGAGGATATCCGGAATCTTTTTCCTTCTATGTATACTTTTTCATGCTGGCGGTAAAACCACTTTATATGCTCAGGAAATATCGGGAGTTGTAATTGATGAGGAAACTGCATTACCGGTTGCATTTGCTAATATTTCGATAAAAGGTGAGCCTGTAGGCACTATTACCAATCAGCAGGGAGGGTTTCATTTAAAACTGCCCGGCGGGTATGAAAAAAAGACCTTAGTTATCAGTTTTGTCGGGTATCAGACCAGGAGATTCTCCATTTCCTCTTTTCATACAGGTCAGACAGTTAAGTTGAAACAGGTACCTGCAGAAATTGGCGAGGTTTCAATCAGGCCAGACAGTACGCTCTTTACTCTATTAAAGAAGGCCTGGGACAGAATTCCTGAAAATTATGCATCCACTCCTTCTTTGCTCACCGGATTTTACCGGGAATCTATTCTAAATCCTTCAGGAAAATATTTATCGGTTGCCGAGGCGGTCGTCAACAGTTATAAAACGTCTTATAGAAACAGGCAAATTGGTCAGGTACAGATCCTCAAGTCAAGAAAAAATGTCATGCCCGGAATTGATTCAATCAATAGTACCTTGTTCTATGGCGGACCGTTCGTTGCCCATTTTGCCGATTTAGTGCATCAAAGAAAAGCTCCGGTCAATCCCTCTTTCTTCGATAATTATAAATATGAGTACCTGGGCCGCACCCTTTACAATGGAGAATCGGTTTATAAATTCGCGTACAGAAATTTTAAAGACACTACCAAAATCCAAAGAAGTGGAATATTTTATATCGAAATTGCTTCACTGGCTTATGTTTATTTTGACTGTAGAACAGAAGGCTTATGGTATCAGGGCACTCCTAAGGTGAAGTTTAAATCATCAACAATTAAAATCTTATATCAGAAAGATAATGATTCCTGGTTCCTCAAAAGTGTCATAGCAAGTCATCATGCAATTAATTTGCAAACAAACAAAGATCTCATTTTGAATATTGACTATGTTACCACAAATTATTCTAACCATGATATTATTCCTATCGATTTCGATCAGCAGATCAAATATGGCGATATCTTCACTTCATTAGCCGACAATTATGAAGATTCTTTCTGGGAAGGTTATACGATTCTGGAGCAGGATTCATTGTCGAAGAAAAATATAAATGATGAGTTTTCATCTGCAAAAGCAGGAGAATTTCTATCTCATAAATTTGAAAAGCCACCCTCTCCTGCTGAAAAGTTGTACAGACTTATTAACAGGCTGAATATGGAGATGGGATTTTATTTTCAGGACTATTCTTTTCCGGTGAATTATTCTTCGGTAAGTTTTAATGAGTACACTGTTTCCAACAATCATATCAGCAATCAAAATTGGCAGTCCGGTGCAATTATGCTAACAGGGTACAAATTAACCAGGCGGCTTAGCATTAACTATCAGCTTATTCAAAGTCTGAATAAAAAAATTCTTTTTGAATCCAACAACTTTGGTCTGATGTACTTGATTTGTCTGAAACCCGGTGGCCGCCAGTTTTTTGCTGAACCCGGGCTTTGGTTTTATATGGCTACAAGTGGTTATAAGCTCGGGACCATGCCGGTGAATGGACCATTATACATTGAAGGGGAAAAAATCAGGAGTGATTATGCTTATGTATATGCAGGAATGAAAGAGAAAGGTGTTTTGGCTGATCTTAGATTTAAAACCTACATCCGGCCACGCATGCAACTGGTAGCCGGGATAAATTACAAACTGCCTGTTTCCGGGAATGATTTTTTGATTATAAAGGAAAAGAAGTGGATTGCCGGGAAGACTGCTTTTCAGCCAATGAATGAAAGAGTCATTTATACGGAGAATGACATCAGATCGACGGTTTCTGCATTTAACCCTAATCGCTGGATGATTACACTGGGTGTCAGTTTTGTTTATTAAGGTTGGCTTTCATTGCATTATCAGTGTGACAGATTTCTTACAATAGTTCCCCCTCCGGGTAGCAGCGTATAATATATTCATTCAATGGAGAATCTGAATACTCTGATAAAGCAAAGCCAATCATTTCTCATTAAACTGTAACACATCCCTCCGATGCAGGAGCAACTGTATCAATATACTTTTTAAGTATTCCGGTTGTGGCTTTATAGGGTGGTTTTTTCCAGTTTTTTCGTCTTTCAGCAATTTCTTCATCGCTGAGGTCAGCATGCAACTTGTTGTGCACAGCATCAATGGTAATTATGTCTCCATTTTTTAACAGTCCTATGAGGCCGCCTTCAATTGCCTCCGGTGTGATGTGTCCCACTACAAAACCATGTGATCCGCCGGAAAAGCGTCCGTCGGTGATCAGGGCCACATCGCTGCCTAACCCGGCACCGATTACCGCAGAAGTTGGCTTTAGCATCTCGGGCATTCCGGGCGCTCCTTTCGGACCGGAATGCCTTATTACTATCACATCGCCTTTTTGAACAGTCTCCTGTATTCCTTTAATTGCTTCAAATTCATCTTCAAAAACACGGGCAGGCCCTGTGAAGGATTCACCTTCCTTACCTGTTATTTTGGCGACCGCGCCCTGTTCAGCCAGGTTGCCATACAGGATTTGTATATGTCCTTTGGGTTTGATCGGGTTGTCAAACGAACCAATAATCTGTTGTCCTTTTTTAAGGTCCTCTACATCTTCCAGGTTCTCGCCCACCGTTTTCCCGGTTACTGTGAGGCAGTTGCCATCCAGGTATCCTTCTTTCAGCAGCAGCTTCATGACAGCCGGAATGCCTCCGGCATAATGCAAGTCCTCAATCAGGTAGTTACCGCTTGGTTTCAGGTCAGCTATATACGGTGTATTGTCGCTGATGCGCTGAAAATCATCGATGGTCAGATCGACATCAACAGCTTTTGCCATGGCAATCAGGTGTAGTACGGCATTGGTAGAGCCTCCCAATGCCATGATCAGCGTGATGGCATTCTCAAAAGCCTGTTTGGTCATAATGTCTCTCGGGCGAATATCCTTTTTGAGCAATTGATGAATGGCCTTCCCCAGCTGCTCACTTTCTTTCTGTTTTTCAGGGCTCAACGCCGGATTTGATGAAGTATACGGCAAACTCATGCCCATACATTCGATGGCTGCCGACATGGTATTGGCAGTATACATGCCACCGCAGGCTCCGGCACCGGGAATACAATTGCGGATAATGCCTCTATAATCCACTTCCGTGATGTTGCCCCGAATTTTTTCTCCATAGGCTTCAAACGCAGAAACGATATTCAGGTCCCTGTCTTTCCATTTCCCTTTTCTTACCGTTCCACCATACATCAGAATGGCCGGACGATTAAGGCGTCCCAGGGCGATCATGGCACCCGGCATGTTTTTGTCGCATCCCACAATGGGTATTACGGCATCATAAAACTGGGCACTTACCACCGTCTCAATCGAATCGGCAATGATCTCACGCGAAGGCAATGAGTATTTCATGCCTTCTGTACCATTCGTAATACCGTCACTTACCCCGATGGTGTGAAAGATCAGTCCATACAGGTCATGCTGCCGGTCTACTTCTTTTTTTACCTGTTCGGCCAGTCCGTTCAGATGCATGTTACAAGGGTTTCCCTGAAAACCGGTACTTACAATGCCTACCTGGGCTTTCTTCAGGTCATTTTCATCCATGCCAATGGCATACAACATAGCCTGTGAAGCCGGCAGGCTTTCATCCTGGGTAATCTTTGCACTATATTTATTCAGCTTTTTCTCCATGAGTTTTATTTGGAGTAACAGCTGTATGTATCAAAAGGTTTTATTAAAATACTGCGGATTTACCTTTTATCATACAGAAACCACGTCTTGTTCAATAAAGATATTGTAAAACCTTTCCTGAAGAAGGATGAGTCCCTGTAACAGGGCAGATGATTTTCCGGCAGAGGCAAATAATTCCTTATAATAGTTGATCCCTGATTCCAGGTTTTGCTGGAATGTCCTGAAATATTTCAATTGGGTGTCATCATTCCTTTCCATCGCCCCGGTAACTTTCTTCTTCAGATAATCGATATACAGTTCCAGCTCTTTAAGGAACATGTTTGGGCGATCATTGCGACTGATAATATTTATCTTTCCATATATATGATCCACCATTTTTTTGAGCGATACGATTTTTGAAAAATAGGCCATATTGGGACCGGGACAAACAGTTACCCCGTTTCTCCGACTGTATGTTTCAAAGCCAGTACTCATTGAAAATGAATTTCCCAGTCCGATACATAAACATTCTTTTTCTGTTATCTTCTTTAATTGGTTGGTATATTCCTCCGGACCTGGATTTTTTAGTTTCAACTCTTCAATCTTTTGTTTCTGATATTCACGGGAAGCGGTGCATACAGGTTTGTCAGAGAACTCGGTATTAAAAAGTAAATACTTTTTTATACAGGGAGCACCGGGTCGGTCTTTTTCAATTCGGCTTTGTTTCTCCTGTTCTGCAGAATTACCCCTGATTGTATTAAACGGAACACCCAGCGGAGATATATCACTTAAATAAAAGTCTTCTTCTTTGCCCCGGGAGATGAGGCCTAGGGTTTGGTTGTCTATATTTACTGCTTCCGGCACCAACATGAAAGGAGAACCCCATCCGACGGCATCAACTCCGTAATAATCTATGAGAAAATTGTGCTCTTCGCTGGTACCAATCCCTCCCTGTACGGTAATATTCATTACAGGTATGGCAGGAACTTCCCTGTTATCCTTTTTCAGGGCATCGGTGTAAAGTGCATATAATGTTTGGATGAGAGATTGTTTGTTCATTTTAAATTCTTCCAGAACAGGTCCCAACAGGTATCCTGCTGAAGCGAAGGAATGTCCACCGCAGTTGAGCCCTGATTCAATTCTGAACTCAGAAACCCACAACCCCTTTTTTGCCAGAAATTTCCCCTGTATCAGGGCCGATCGGTAATCACTTACTTTTAAGATGATTTTCTTTGTTATTTGTCCGTTTTTATCTGGTAAAAAGGCATCGAAAGTGGCCATATATCCGTACAGGGCAGGATTCATTCCGGCAGAAAGTACCAGTGAGGACGAAAGTGAACTGTTGGCAAAACCCCGGAGTGCAGCATGGGCATCATTGAATTCACGCGGCAGTGGATTTCTCTCTCTATTATAATTTGTTTTGTCAATTTTGGTCATGATGTTTACCTGGATCTCTCCGGGGACAATTTTTTTTCGCAGGATTGTTTGTAAATCAAACTTCATCTCCTCTCCTGCAAGCAACATATTGAGGTATTCTTGTTTCAGAACTGATGTGTCGGGAAGCATTTCAAAATATTTGGTGATTTCGGTACCAGCATCAAATTCACTGTTCCTTAGCTCCTCTGTGTTACTTTCTACCAATTGCTGAACCAGATTGAGGTAAGCTGTAATTCTCTTTGCCCTGCTATCGTGATCATCTTTGTTTACAGGATAAAAATTTATCTCATTTTGTTTGCAGTGATATTCACGTACCTGTTCAATCAGATCGTCATCGATGATTGATATTACTGAATTAATACCATAATGGGCTGTTTTAACCGGAGTGTCAATTGTATATCCTGTACCCATTACCGGGATGTTAAATGAATGTGGTAATTGCATTTCTTATATTTCTTAATTGTTACTTTTCTTTTAGTATGTTTTGCAAACAGATTTCTCTTTAAAAGAAATACTGAAGTGAATAAATTAAAAGATTGCAGATTCAAAATATGAACGTCAAAATTAGAAACTAATTCTACCTACTGGTTATATTTTTTTTAATTAACGTGTATAAGGGATTAGCTGTAGGGAATAGGGATTAATGTCAGGAAAAAAAGATGAATGTCATTCACCCCAAAAAATGGCTTATGAATTGAAAGACAGAGAGAAAAACCTACGATATTGGGCAAGTGAAGTTTCAGGAGCCACAAGTCCGGAGACTTGCGGCAGTGCTCGTTTTGATAATTCATCTGTTCTTAATTTTCAATTTTTACAGGATCTCCGTAAATGGTTCCCCGGCCGTGAGTGCCTACATATACCCGGCCATATTGTTTGGGGTCTCCGGTTACATGTAGCAGAAGTCCCCACTGGTGCTGGTCATCGTTGATAC
>DASQZP010001111.1:0-3900 GCA_035638655.1 Bacteroidales bacterium | reverse complement strand
ACACCTTTTGCTACCTGCCCGTTGCCCCCAGGGAAAATATTCTTCCGATTGCTGTAACCACCGGAGAAAAGGCAGTTCATGTTTATGAGCATTAAAATCACCATCAGGGAACTGAAATTCTCGATTAAATTTTTCAACTAACTGGCTGAACTTCATATGTGATTAAGTTGTTAATTATACGGCATACAAATACTTTAATAAAAATAAAAGCCAACAAAATGAAATATAACAACTATTATGATCTTATCAGGAACAATGGACAATGGGTTAATGAAAAATTAGGCGAGGATAGTCATTATTTTGATAATATTTCAGGCGCACAACAACCACCTTTCTTTTTTATCGGATGCAGTGACAGCAGATTGCCTTTGAACACCTTTACCAAAACGGAACCAGGAGAACTTTTTATTCATCGAAATATTGCCAATCAATGCCTTGATGATGATATTACCTTTTTGTCAACCCTGGAATTTGCACTGGAAGTTCTTAAAGTAAAGCATGTAATTGTGGCGGGGCATTATAATTGCGGAGGGGTGGCAGCTGCCACCACCCATCAGGGTACCCCCCAGGTATTGGAATGGGTACAGCCACTTCGCCAGCTATATCTGGATAATCAGGCCATTCTCGACGGATTTGAATCAGAGCAGGAAAGACATGATAAACTCACTGAATTGAACGTACTACAGCAGCTAAAAAATATTCAGGGAACATATATCTGGAAAAATGCACTTAAACTGGCTGACCCTCCATTATTACATGGTTGGATCCTTAATATAAGGAATGGTAAAATTATTGAACTCAAAACAACATAAAAGAAAAAACAGCCGGTACAATATATAATACCGGCTGTTTTTATTTATGAATCAATTTCACCAGTTGCTTTTGAATTATCATGAAGCAGGTTCGATGATTTTATTTCTGATATTTTCTATATCAGTAGTAATGGTAGCAACAGCTGCCTTCTGATTGTCACTGTTGAGTTGCATATATACCGCATTTATTCCTGATAATGCATCATAAACTCCTTTGATATCTTCATTGTTTTTAACAGGTTGCATAAGGTCAAGCAACTTCTGAAGTGAGGCTTTCTGATTCAGAATAATATCTTCAATTTTCAGGTTTTTACTTGCAGTAATATTAATCTGCGTGGTGATATACATTCCTTCAATCCAGCTTCCTGTCATTACCAGCAAGGACTGTATGTCACGATCATTTTTCACCATATACTGGTAAGTATCATAAAAAGAATTGGTTATGATTTTTATCAGCGAATCATTATTTTGAATATTTGCCTCAATGCGATCAGCAAGTTTATTATTGAATGCCGTTGTAATATTCAGCTCACTGATTAGCTTCTGCGAGGCATGCAGGTAATCCATGGTTTCCTGAGTCTGGTTGTAGGTAGCTGCGTAGCTGAGATCAGCACCATAAATTCCAAGGTTTAATGCTTTTTTTCGCTGTGTAAAATATTTTTCTGCATTAGCGGCATCATTTGAGATTCCCAAAATATAAGAAGCACCAGCCTCATTTAGCAGTTTTGTGACCTCCATAGAGGTAGGGATGGGATATTCAATGACATCTTTGGCAACTTCTTCTTTCTGCTCAATTTGAGGTACTTCATTGCTTTTTTGTTGTTTCTGGTTATTGCTGCCACATCCTGTAAACATCAAAAACAATAAAACAACGGGAAAAGCGAAAAATGTCTTTTGTATTATTTTTTTCAAAGTTATCATGTCCTCAGGTTTTTTATGTTAAATTAATTTTATTAAGTCCATACTAATTTATGAAAAAATTCATTTCATTTCCTCTTGGTCTAACATTATTATTAAATTTTTGTTTAGGGAGATAACTTTTAATTACTTATTTTTGTTTGAAAAATAGGCTGTTTTAATGAAATGATAAATTTAATTTCTGTAATACTTGGAGTAGTTAGCCTGGTTGTTGCCCTCGTAGGACTTGTTCCCGGACTGGGTTGGCTAAACTGGGCTGCACTGGGTATAAGTGTAGTAGGACTTGTCCTGGGTATCCTTTCATCCCGGCGTTCCGGCAGGGATATCAATCTTGTGGTGTTTGTGCTGGCCATATTCAGATTGTTTATGGGCGGTGGTATTTTCTGAAAATTTTCCTTCACAACCCTCGTCAGACTCGTCGCATTGACTCAGAAAATTCCGGTAGATCTCGTTATTTTGTTATTTCTGCAGAATACAAGGAAGTCAGAAATCAAATATTTTAAAACATGTTGAAACAGATGTAATGTATTTGTCAGGATCATAAATTATTAAACAGAATAGTTAAAAATGATTCAATAGTTGATGACTGAATTAGTATAATTTTATTATTCAAAGAAGTATGAATATTGTTAAAGATTTGTTTGGCCATGCTGATGGAAAAGAGGTATATCTTTTTACACTCACTAATTCCAACAATGTAAAAGTAAAAATCACCAATTTTGGAGGTATTGTTACCTCTGTTGTTACTCCGGATAAAAACGGAGCGTTTGATGATATAGTAGCAGGTTTTGATAACCTGGAACAGTATCAGTCTGATCATCCATATTTTGGTGCTATTTGTGGTAGATATGCCAACAGAATTGCAAATGGTAAATTCACTATTGACAACGTAGAATATCAATTGCCGGTGAATAACGGACCAAATTGTTTGCATGGAGGTATAAAAGGATTTGATAAACGTGTATGGGATGTTGAATCCCTTGTTGGTGATGATTATACAGGTGTTAAATTATCCTATACCAGTGCAGATATGGAAGAAGGTTTTCCCGGTAATGTTCATGTAATTGTTACCTACACACTGAATGAAAATAATGACCTTAAAATAAGTTATGAGGCTGAAACTGATAAAAAAACTCAGTTAAACCTCACCAACCATAGTTATTTTAACCTTTCTGGTTTTACTGAAAATATATTGAAGCACAAATTAAAGATTAATGCTGAAAAATATACAGAGGTAAATGATGTTCAGATCCCCACGGGCAAACTCCCACAGGTGAAGAATTCGCCTTTTGATTTTACCAAAGCAAAAGAAATAGGTAAAGATATTGAAGAAGTGGGAATAGGGTATGATCATAACTTTGTACTAAGTAAACCTAAAGGCCAACTGGATATAATTGCTGAGGCCTGGCATCCTGGATCGGGTCGGTTTATGGAAGTATTGACAACTGAACCAGGTGTTCAGTTCTATTCAGCAAATTATCTGGATGGTTCTCATACCGGTAAAGGGAAAACTTACAAAAAACACGATGCTTTCTGCCTTGAAACACAACATTTTCCTGATTCACCTAATCAGTCAGATTTTCCCTCCACCTTGTTACAGTCAGGAGAAATATATACTCAGACAACCATTTATAAATTTTCTGTAAAATAAATATATAGAACACGCTGTAAGATTAATGAAAAGTATTCAACGGGTCCTGCTGGTATTGTTAGCCGGCAGTCTTCAGTTCATCACATGTATAGCACAGCCAATTGAAGGCTTTTTGTTTGCTCCCGGAAACGGACTGGCAATTAATGGTGTCGTATTGCATGATGGGAAATCCATGCATCTTGATTCTCAACTGCCTTTTTTCTCCGTAATTGTTAATGGACATAATTACCAGACTTCGGCTGCTATTTCTGTTGAAAGCAAAACTGAAAACAAATTTTATCTTACCAGAAATGTAACCTTTAAGTATAGCCTGAAAGCTCATCCGGATGGATATGTTCTGGCTGATATAGTTTTGCAAAATAATGCTGATGATACAGTTTCGTGTACAGGTTTTCTTCCTTTTGGCAGGTCGAATGATCATGTTTATATAATTTCTGATTCACACACTCGCGATAAAAATGCTGAGCTTTATCGGCCCGGGAAAGGATCGGTTGAAGTATCTTTACCCTATAATTCTTC
>DASQZP010001110.1:0-3778 GCA_035638655.1 Bacteroidales bacterium | reverse complement strand
CGTGTGAAATTACCCGGCCTTCTCTCGAATCCTTTAAACCTTGTTCAATAGACTGACGCACATAAATTTTGTACATCAAATCATCCCAATCGGCTTCCTTTGGCAGATCCTTAAGGAGTTTTTCTACTTCTTTTTTTAGTTCCGTTTTTTCCATAATGATAAAAAATGAATTGAAATCTATTAATAGTATCGTAAGCAACGATCAGAAATACAACGAATAAATACGGATTGGAATTTTAAGGAAGAAATGGAGTTGGTATGACGACCCTGCGCATAAGGGGCGTGCAAAATGACACTGAACTAGTTTAAAATGTACTATGGAAACTGACCAAATCGAATCCATAAGCCAACGGCGAGGCACGTCCCACTTAATGCGCGGGTTAGGTGTTAATTTGTTTTTTAATGATAACATGCATCGCATTATCTGTTAAAACATGTTTGGTCTTCTTATATCCTAGTGATATTAAATCTAAGTTTGAAAGTAAATTTTCTCCTTTCCCCAAAAACACTGGAGAAATGGCCAAATGTAACTCGTCAATTAATTGGTCCATAAGATATTGCCGAATTGTACCAACTCCACCGCCCAATCTAACATCTTTCCCATTTGCAGCATCAAAAGCTTTTTCCAGGGCTACGTTAATACCTTCAGTTATAAAGTGAAAAGTAGTCCCACCTTCCATTTCAATAGATTCCCGTTTATGATTAGTCAAAATAAAAACAGGAAAATGGTAAGGGGGATTGTCGCCCCACCATCCTTTCCAATCGGTATTAGGCGTGCCACGATGCGGACTAAACATATTACGCCCCATAATCCATGCACCAATATTCTCAAAGCCCTTTTCTGCAAATTCATTATCAATTCCAGAAGTACCATCATTATTTCCAAGTACTTTTTGTTGAAAGGTCTTTGTGGGGGAAAACCACTGGTGAAGCTCTTGCCCCCTTTCGCCCAGAGGATTTTCAAGATTTTGATTTGGTCCTGCACCAAACCCATCAATGGATATAGAAAAACTTTCTACTCGTAATTTTTGCATAAATGGCTCCATTATGTTTGACTTAACACCTAACGACCCTGCGCATAGGGGGCTAAGATACGAGCACCTATTATCAATGTAGCTAAAACCTTATGCACAAGCCAGATGCCGGATTCATGCCGACCGGCTTAGTCCCCTTAATGCGCGGGTTAGGTAGCTAAGTCTATAATTGACAAACGATTAAAAAATGTAATATGATTTATTTATCAAAATAATTAATACATAGCTTAACAAACTGATTATATTGTATTTAAGAGGTAAATATGTTTGATGTTAACAGAGAATAGAGTAATTTGAAATAGTTATATGAACTAAAACTAACATTACAGGAGATATCATGTACGTCACCATTGAACATGAGATAAAGGATTCAAAATCGTTTTTTGAAAAAGCAGATGCTGTTGTAAATAATAAACCATCAAGCTTAAAATTGCATCAATTACTACCTAGCCAAGATGGAAAAAGGGCGGTATGTCTTTGGGAGTGCTCGCAAGTAAGTGTTTTAAAGGATTACATTGAACGTGAAGTCGGGGCATATAGTAAAAATACCTACTATGCCGTACAGGCTGACAAAGCAATAGGCCTGCCCGCAATAGCATAAACTGATTCTGTATTAACCCTGGAGTTTGAAACCCCAAACTCCAGGGTTTACTTTGCAAATATCTTAATCTAAGAAATGAAGATGTTCTCAATTCATTCTGAAGCTATTAAAGTATAGCTGCCTAACGACCCTGCGCATAAGGGGCATTTTTGATTTATAATTTAACAGACAAAATGAAGAATCCGAACGGAAATGTGCAAAGGCTTAGCGAAAAACGTCCCCTTGATGCGCTGGTTATACCATTTTTAAGGATTACAATATTTTCTAAAAACTTTTCTAGCAATATTTACAATATGTGCTACTTTCCATTGAGCAATATAATTTTCATCTGGAATTTTGTAATCATCGTGTACATTTGAATTAGTTTCATCTTTAAAGGGTTTTACATATGAACATAATTCTTCGATTAGATCTTTATCTTCGAAAAAACTTATAGAATTCTTTCTTGCTCCATCAATTAATTCACCGAAATTACGATAACCATTCCTTCCTTTATTATACCATATATTGTGGTTTGAATCTGAATATTTACCATCTTTAATTTTAGGAAATACAACTTCTAGAACACGAGTAAAGATTACTTCTAATAATTTTCTACTTAAAAACATAGTTGATAAAAATAATCTACCTTGGTAGGACTCATTTATTTCCTTTCTGATATAATCAAGAAAGGGATCATTAAATGAATATGGAAGCAAATCTTCTCCACCAGGCATATATTCCATATCTGTAAAAATTAATGTCTCACTTTTGCTGTCAATCTTAATATCAGATATTTTTAGTATTTCTAATACGGTGGGATACCAATATTTAATATATTCGCCATAATAATTCCAGTCATCATCTTTTGTCTGTTCAATTTTAGAATCGAATACAATTCTCTCAAGAATTT
This sequence comes from Bacteroidales bacterium, assembly GCA_035638655.1. Classification (GTDB taxonomy): domain Bacteria; phylum Bacteroidota; class Bacteroidia; order Bacteroidales; family DASQZP01; genus DASQZP01. The sequence continues at coordinate 1,251 of DASQZP010001110.1, read as the reverse complement.
TTAGGTATTTATAAGTTGGTACAGTCTGCATAAAGTTGGCAAACTTAAAGTCTTCTTCACTCATGAAAGTGTAAAGTGTTTTAATAGTATCAAAGTCTTTATAAATTTTATTGTTGTACACAATATCAAATTCATTGAGGAATTCTTTAAACTCATTCGCAGAATATTGACTTATGAAAAGTCTTTCAACATAAATCCATATTTTCTTTGGAATATTCAACGTCATAATTAGTTGTCACTTAAATGGTATAACGACCCTGCGCATAAGGGGCGTTTTTGAACTATAATTTAACAGGCAAAACGGAAAATATGAACGGAAACGTGCAAAGGCCGAGCGAAAAACGTCCCCTTGATGCGCTTGTTATAAAGCGGGTTGTGAAAATTGTCAGCAGTATTTTACTACATAATTAGTGACTTACGGATTGACTATTTCAACATTCAAAAAACAGAATTTTGTTCATTCCATGCATTATTGTCAAAACTAGAGAAAATTGCAGCATCTAATAAACAGGGATAAACTTCAGCTTTCTTACAAATCTCTTGTATTCCATTTAATACGAAATGATAATAACCCATGTCTCCAAGCGGTGCGGAACTCAATGTGACAGGAAAACCAAATTTATTGAGCCAATTGGTGATTCGAGAGTCAATCGGTATTTCATATTTTGTTAGTCCAAGTGCTGTTAAAAAATTTCTAGCTTGTTTCGGTCCAATCCCATTAAGTTCAATATTTAATTTATCAGCTACACTTCTCTCTGCTGTTTTTGAATCTACTTTCAATAATTTTTCCAATTCCTGAATGATTGTCCATTGATCACTTTGGAATTTTGCGATATTTGTAGCAAAAAATTGACTTATTCGATTTATATATCTCGTTAAACCATTCTCAACAAGTACATCTTTCACAAAAGAATCAACTCTCTCTGCTTGTAGAATATCATTAAAAGTAACCGGGAATGGCGTTTTTCTTAGAAACTGGCTTACAAGTGAGTTTGGCCCCGATCGTTGTTGTGAGGTCAAAAGACACATTAGTAAGGTTCGAATTACAGAATCCTCATCGATGAGTATATTTTTCCTATCAACATTACGTTCTCTTCGAACCTTTAAATAGGGGTTTTGATTATTATTAATCACCTCTTCGATCTTACGAATATCATTGTCAGATATGCTCCAAATAATTTCCATAATAACAAGCGTTTAATGATTTAATTTAATTGCGCCGCTTTATAACGACCCTGCGCATAAGGGGCG
>DASQZP010001109.1:0-5499 GCA_035638655.1 Bacteroidales bacterium | reverse complement strand
ACTGATTCAGACGCTGTCAAGACAATTGATCCAAAACTATTCTAAATCGGGATATAAGGTTACACTAACACCGGTAGGCGCATATCGCGCTGCCCTTGATAACGAACTGATTATTAGACGGGATGTTCGCAGCGCTATTCTGTTTGCCACATTAGGGATAATGTTGCTGCTCATGATGGCTTTTCCTAGACCGTATTTAGGTTTACTGTCGCTCTTGCCGGCCATCGCAGGTGTGATGGTTGCATTTTTTGTGTTTTCATTGTTGCATAAATCTATATCCCTCATGGTACTCGGTTTCGGCGGGGCGATCATATCGATATCTGTCGATCATGGTATCGCTTATCTATTGTTTCTTGATCAACCTCATACGACTTATGGCAAAGAAGCATCCAAAGAGGTCTGGGCGGTGGGACTGCTCGCAGCACTGACAACAATAGGTGCTTTTGCTGCACTGAATATAAGTGGGTTTCCTATTTTGAAACAACTGGGTCAGTTTACAGCGCTTGGAATTTCATTTTCGTTTATTTTTGTTCATACCGTCTTCCCCATGATTTTTCTTGAAATGCCACCGGCGCGCCCAAAGGCATTAGTGCTTCAAAAACTGGTCGACAGATTTGCCCGGGTAGGTAAAAAAGGCGCCTTTCTTGCCCTTATTTTTGCGGTTGTCATGCTTTTTTTCGCGAAACCGGAATTCAATATCAGCCTCACCTCAATGAATACGGTGAGCAAGGAAACCTTGGCTGCAGATAATCTGATTAAAAATGTCTGGAATATGGCATTCGATAAGATATTTATAATGATCGAGGGTAGAAGCATCCGAGAACTCCAGAAAAAGGGAGATCGGCTTCTTGAGATGATAAATAAAGACCGGCTTTCAGGCTTTGTGCCGTCCATAATTTTTCCCGGAGAAGATCGAAGAAAACAAAATTATGCGGCATGGAAAGAGTTTTGGAACAACAATCGAATTAAAGAGCTAAGGAAAACAATAAAAGTATCTTCTTTTGATCTGGGCTTCGCCAAAGATGCGTTTGAACCGTTTTTTAAAATGTTAAGTTCAGATTCTTATACTCCTGAACATTTAGCTATTCCCGATAAGTTTTTTGATATGATGGGTATTACAGTCGATCCTGACAAAAATAAATGGGTACAGGTCTGTAATTTGACCACGGGACTGACTTACAGGGCCGATGAATTTTATACAAAATACAGCTCATTGGGTAAGCTATTTGATCCAAATTTCTTTTCGAAGAGATTGGGGACATTACTATTTTTTATTTTTATTAAGATGTTGGTTATTATTGGTATTGGCGTTACGATTCTTTTATTCATTTTCTTTTTTGATGTGACCTTAACTTTAATTTCTCTATTGCCGGTAATATTTGCTTTAATATCCACCCTGGGAACATTGAAATTGATAGGCCACTCGTTGGATATTCCTGGGATAATGTTGGCCATTATCGTTTTTGGTATGGGAATTGATTATTCATTATTTTTCACTAGATCCTACCAGCGTTATGGCGATGCAACTCATCCGTGTTTCGGGCTTATCCGGTTGACGGTTTTTATGGCTTCTGCATCAACTATCATTGGATTTGGCGTTTTATGTTCGGCGGAACATTCACTTTTAAGAAGTGCGGGAATTACTTCACTTATAGGTATCAGCTATTCTCTAATCGGTGCGTTTATTATCTTGCCGCCGGTTTTGGATTATCGGTTTAAACCTCTCAAGGTAGATAACAATACACCCGAAAATCTTCAAGACCGCGTCTTGAGACGGTATAAAAATTTGGAGGCCTATCCACGATTATTTGCCCGTTTTAAATTATTTTTCGATCCCATGTTTTCGGAGCTACCCCGATTATTAGAGAACTGTGAGTTGAATAACACGATTGTTGACATAGGTTGCGGATACGGAGTACCAGCTTGCTGGTTAATCGAATACTTTCCAGAAGCAAAAGTATATGGGATTGACCCGGATGATCGGCGGACCAGGATCGCATCTATGGCGGTTGGAAAAAGAGGCGTGATAGTGAATGACAGCGCACCTGAAATCCCGGCCTTTTCTGAACCAGTGGATTTGGCGATTATGCTGGACATCTTGCATTATTTAAAGAATGATATTCTAAAACTGACGTTACTTAATCTTTACAATAATCTTCGCAGTGGCGGCTATCTCATTATCAGGGCATCTATTCCCCCAAAACGACAATTTCCGTGGATATGGTGGCTGGAAAACTTTAAGCTTCGACTTTTGCGAACACCATCTTATTATAGATCCGTTGAGGAAATTAAAACGGCAATTTTGAAGACCGGATTTAAAATTGAACAGATTGAATGGTCAGGATCTAAAGAGGAATTAGTCTGGTTTGTTGTAAAGATAACACCTTGATTAATTAGAGTGATTTGTTGTTTTGATGTTTCTTATTCCGAAACATCACCGCTTAACAGAGGAAGGCTGAATATTAGGAGAAATATGTTGGATTCAACAAAATCGATCAATTCGGGAAACATACCGTTTTCAATGGCCGAACGTGTTGGCATTGTATCATTTCTCATTGCTGTATTTTTGCTGTTTATTGATGTCCGGTTATCTTTAATTCCCTTATCAGGTTTTATCCTGCTTTGTTTGGTAGCGCCCTTTTTTCCTCGTTTCAGTTTCTTCCTCCCGATAATGAGTCGGGGAACATCTGGGAAAAATGCGATAGCCCTTACGTTTGATGACGGTCCGGATCCACTGTCCACGCCACTGTTGTTGAGGCTTCTGTCAAAATATCGGGTAAAAGCAACTTTTTTTGTTAACGGGAATAAGGTTGCCCGGCATCCGGAGTTGATAGAAGCAATCCTGCTGCAAGGGCATTTAATCGGCAATCATTCTTACAGTCATGATAACCTGATTTTTCTAAAAAGTTTTCAAGTTATCGTCAAGGAAATCGAATCTACGGAAAATGTGTTGCGCAATTTTGGAATACGGCCGATAGCCTTTCGTCCTCCAGCAGGTATTATTAGCCCGAGATTTCGAAAGGCTTTGTCACAATTAGATGTATATATCATCAATTTTAGCTGTCGTGCTTTTGATGGCGGTAATCGCTGGATAGAAAACATTTCAAGAAATATTTTAAGACGCATTCGTCCTGATGACATCGTGCTACTTCATGATATCAGACAGAAAAATGAGCGTTTAATTCTGCAGTGGTTAAACGAAATTGAACTCATTCTCATTGGCCTAAAAAACAAAGGCTTATCGGTTCTTCCTCTGTCTGAAATTATCGGGAGGCCAGTTATGATCCCGATTGTTAATGGACGAAAGGTTGAAGGATAAAAAGAGATATATTTAAATACTAATGAAATCATACCAGACATATGTTAACAATAATGGCGAAAAAATCATGCCAACTGACTGATTATTATCTTGCATACCAAACAGATGGAAAAATTATTGATAATATAGCGCTACAGACTATTATCCAAAGAAATAGTCATATAAACCCGATCGTGAAAAAGAAAAACTGCTAAGAAAGGATTTTAACATGTTTAAATATTTGAACAATACTTTCTTCATGGTTTTATTTACAATAATAATCGCTTCTACTTTATTGTCTGGTTGTGTTTATACTAAGGTAAGAGTCCCTCTTGATACCGACACATATAAGACACAGCTTGGTTCAAAAATAGGGGAGTCGCACGCCTACTCTATCGCATGGTTGTTCTTTTGGGGCGATGCTGGTACTGAAGCTGCTGCAAAGAACGGTGGCATAAAGACTATTAACCATCTGGATACGGAGTATTTCGTAATTTTGTTTGGACTGTATTCCCGTCTAACTACTATTGCATATGGGGATTAGAATTTTATGCAGAAAATTTCATCTCTTTTCTTAATTTGTATGTTCTATGTAATATGTTCAGGCTGCATGCAAGGTCTCATATATACCAATTCAACGGTTCCCTTAGTTATAAACATGAACAAGACTCCCGTTGGGAATAAGTTTGCAGCAGCTAGCAGCAAACAATTAAAGGAACCTGTTAGTGGTTTAGGTGTGAGTGCGGAGTGGAACAGCAGGGCTATTGGCGATGCAGCCAAACGCTCTGGTTTGACTCAAATTAACTTTGCAGATATGCATACACTTAGTATCTTGGGAGGGATATGGAAGAAACAAACCGTTCAAGTCTGGGGTAAATAGCGAAACAAAAATATCAAAAATTAAGAAAAAAGTGATTGAAGGGAGATGATATATGAAAATCTTATTTAAGCTAATGCTTATTCTCTCTTTAACCTTCTTAATCGGATGCGCCCGACACATTAAACCTGAAAAATTTGTTGTTTATCCTGAAGAAGTAAAAGATTTCCAAAGTGATGTTCCCATTAAAGTATTAATGCCCGAAAATGCAGAAAAGGAATATCTAATTGAATTTACTGAACCTGAAAAAACACATCTAAAATTTATGTAGACCTCAACGACCTCTATAAATATGCAAAGGAGTTAATCGAGAAAAAGATAGTTGGGCATCAGGTCTCCTTGTCATCTGATGCAGAAAAGTATCTTAAATTTACTATCACTAAAATTCAATGGGAAATCTGGGCCGGAGGATTTAGCATCGGAGCCTTTCTTGAATTTGATATAGAGACAAGGGATGGAAATAAAGGTCATTATAAGGTCCAAGATGGATCATCTGTCGATGTTTCAAGGGCAGTAAAAGATGCCATTTCGAAGGCCGTTGAAAAGATATTTCAAGATAAGGAATTATTATCATATATAGAAAACCCCGGGATAAAGGTATCAGAATAATGACATTTTTATTGATTTAGGAAAACTTCTAATATCTTCACAGCAAAAGGACACGGAGCAGAAAAAAATCAAGATAGTGCCACTCTACAAAGTATGGTTAGAGATGACTGACATTATTCAAGTGTCGTTGGACGGAGATGGTTTTACAATAAGCCCCAATAAGATTTACTTGACTTGACAATTACCAACTATGATATCTGTACTTTGAGCAAAGTTTGGATATTCTCAATATCTCTGCTATCTTTGGATTTTGGGCAAACAGAAAAGTGTGGCATTCATCATAATTTATAAAAATCAGCACTATCTATTGTAATTCATTCTGGTTAGCCGGTATTAAACATAGAATTCTATACAAGTAGTGCCTATTTTTACGATTTGCTTTTTACAAAAAAGGTTGTTAATTTTATAGGCGGCCCCTCGTATATAAATCGCCAAGTTAAAGATTTTAATTGATAATTTTCTCTAAACCCACAAACAGCAATCAGGAGGTGAGATGTGAAAAAATCAATTCTTATTATATCTTTTATCTTTCTGTTAGCAAGCTGTGCCACCACACATATGGCTAAACCCGATAAGGTTCCCGATCTATCATTCCATCCCGACAAAGCTACACTTGTAATTATTCGCGAAGCATGGTTGGGAGGGAGTATTGTTTTCTGGAACTACTTAGACGGAAAACTAATAGACGAAACTCAGACAAAAACTTATTTTGTAA